>CAMFQG010000107.1 GCA_945980035.1 uncultured Clostridia bacterium | reverse complement strand
ATTCCTCTACGTCTCGTGGGCTCGGAGATGTGTATAAGAGACAGATATTTTTTCTCTTGTCTCGGATACTGATACAGATGTGCTGGGAATATATGATAACAGTTTACCCATAGGATTTGCCGTAATCTTAAAAAATGAAAAATGCGGTTATCTTTATTATATTGCAATAGATAAAAGTGTTCGTTCCAAAGGTTACGGTGGGGCAGCCTTGAAGAAAATAATTGCGTCCTATCCTGACTTGCAGATTATTTTAGATTTTGAAGAAATTGATGCAAATGCAGAGAATAATATTCAAAGAATCCGCAGAAAGAACTTTTATCTCAAAAACGGCTTTTATGAAACAGGTTTTTACACGTTACTTGGTGAAATTCGCTTTGAAGTAGCTTGCAGTGAATTACCGCTTCGCAGGGAGTCTTTCTGCGATTTGATTAATATTCTTCATGCGTATCGTCCTGAATTTTCCGACAGGTTAATATAACATTTTTAATGAATCTTATTGTAGAGGATTAAGAATTGTGATAATATAAAATAGAAGTTTTAGGAATATTTATGAATGTTCTGAGCGTGGATAGAGTGTATTCAGAAAGAATAATGTATCATGATAGAAATCGAGAATAACTTAAAACAGCGAACAGACAAAAGAGAGGAGATTTGCATATGGATAAGCGGTCGGTGATTCAGTATTTGGAGGAAAGAGCTGAGGACTTTTATCAGTTAAGTGATAAAATCTGGGAAAATGCTGAAATACGATTCAAAGAGAAGCAATCAGTAAAGGATTATGTAGCATTTCTAAAAAATGAAGGCTTTTCAATATCCGTTGGGGAAGCCGGTCTAAAGACGGGATTCCGTGCAGAGTGGGGAAGCGGAAAGCCGGTGATTGGTTTTCTGGGAGAGTATGACGCACTTGCAGGACTTAGTCAGAAGGCAGGAGTTTCCGTTAAGGAGCCTTTGGTAACAGACGGCAACGGACACGGCTGCGGTCATAATCTTCTTGGAGTAGGCGCACTAATGGGAGCAGTCGGCTTTAAGCATTTTCTGGAAACGGAAGGAAAGACAGGAACCGTAGTGTTTTACGGTTGCCCGGCGGAAGAGGGCGGAAGCGGAAAAACATTTATGGCTCGTGAGGGTTGCTTTAATCAACTTGATTTGGCATTAAGCTGGCATCCTAACAACAGCAATATGATGCCTCCGGGACCGGTTTTGGCTAATGTTGCTATCCGTTATAACTTTACAGGTAAAGCGTCGCATGCTGCGGCGGCACCGGAGGCAGGAAGAAGTGCGCTTGATGCACTTGAGTTGATGAATGTAGGTGTTCAATTCCTTAGGGAGCATATTCCGTCAACTGCAAGAATTCATTATGCCATTACGGACGCAGGAGGAATTTCGCCAAATATTGTTCAGCCCTTTGCGTCGGCATTGTATCAGATAAGAGCGCCCTTTGCACCTGAGCTTTCTAATATTTATGAGCGTGTCAATAATATTGCAAAAGGTGCAGCTATGATGACAGATACACAGGTTGAAATCAAATTCCTAAAAGGAACCAGCAACACAGTGTTGATTCCGGCGCTGGATGAAATAATGTACAATAATATGTGTGAAATTCCAAACCCTGTTGAGAGGGCAGAGGATATGGCTTTTGCCGATGAAATTGTCAAAACGCAAGTGCCTGAGGACAGTATTCCTGATTATGCGTTTGATTTAAAACCAAAGAATTGGAACAAGTCGGGAAATATTCCGATTCCCGGTTCTTCCGATGTGGGAGATGTGAGCTGGGTTTGTCCTGTTTCACAGTGCGGTACAAGCACCTGGCCGATAGGAACTGCTGCCCACAGCTGGCAGGCTGTCGCCTGTGGCAAGAGCGATTTTGCTCACAAAGGAATGTTGTATGCCGGTCAGATTATTGCAGCGACGGCTATTGATGTTTGCAATAACCCCGAAATTATAGAAACTGCATGGAAACAGTTAAGAGAGAAAACAGATAATCATCCGTATCATTGCCCGATTCCACCGGAAATTACACCGGAAATTCTGGAGGCTGAAACTACATAAGTACAAGTGATTTTTGTCTGCTTTGTAAAATATCCTTGTAAATTAGTTAGTAGAACGAGCTGCAGCAAAACAAGCTGTGGCTCGTTTTTGCGTTTGTTTAAAAAATTGTAAGCGTTACCTTTAAGTAACATATTGATTTTTCATTGTGCGTATGCTACACTTTATTTATAACGAACGATTTGAATGAAAAGGGAGATTATATGGCTAATTATACAGAAGAGCAATGGAATGCTAAAAAAATTGCGCTTATGGAAAAGTGCTTTGACGGCTTTGCTCAGTTAGGCTTGCACGGCACAGGTATCCGTACTTTAGCTAAGCATTGCGGGTATAACACTTCTATGATTTATACTTATTTCAAGGACTTAGACGACCTTATAATTCAGTCAACAGAATACTGTATGAGCAAGGTAGAAGAAGATTTTATGGCGAAAGCTCCTACAAATGCAGAGGATTTGTGGCGGTTTGTTGACGAGATTCCATATTGGACTGCAAAAAAACACGACAAAAAATATCGCCTGATGTATCAGGTTTATACTCACCCCAAATACAGAGAATACGGCAAGAAATTCTTTGCCGGCGTAGATAAGCGTTATACGAAATACGCAAAGAGTTTGGAGAAAAATCTTGGTATTCCCTACGAAAAACTGACGCCCCTGATTTTCATTTTAATCAGAGCCTGCGTACACTATGCGCTGTTTGAGGATGAATTTTATTTGAAATCCCAGATAGAAGTGCTGAAGGAAACCCTTGAACTATTCATAAATAAATACAACCCAAATATAATTTATTAGGAGGAAACTACAATGAAAAAACGAATTATAAGCATAATTCTAACCCTTTGTATGGTACTTTCTTTTGTACCGATAACTGCATTTGCGGCAGAGGGGATAACTCCGACAACACCGCAAAAGGACAGCAACATCGTGTATCAGATAAGCAGTGCGGCAGAGCTTTACGGCTTTGCTAAGCTTGTAAACAGCGGTGCTGAACCAAGCGCAAACGCAGTGCTGACAGCGGATATTGTTGTCAACACAGGTGTACTGAAAGCTGACGGAACATTAAACACCGGCACTTTTACCGACTGGACGCCCATTGGAAACAGTTCCAATAAATACACCGGCAAATTTGACGGACAGAACCACACAATCAGCGGCTTGTATTTTAATAATACAAGCACAAGCTATGTCGGATTGTTTGGCAGGCTCGGTTCAGGCGAAATCAAAAATGTAGGCGTAATTGATTCATATTTCATAGGTAACAGTTTTGTCGGCGGCGTGTGCGGATTTAATATCGGCACAATAACCGGCAGCTACAACACCGGCACAGTCAGCGGCAGTGGTGATTGTGTCGGCGGCGTGTGCGGAGGTAATGCCGGCACAATAACCGGCTGCTACAACACCGGCAGTGTCAACGGTCGTTCTCGTGTCGGCGGCGTGTGCGGAGATAATGAAGGCAGCACAATAACCGGCTGCTACAACACCGGCACAGTCAGCGGCAGAGAATTTGTCGGCGGCGTGTGCGGATGGAATGTCGGCACAATAACCGGCTGCTTTACAAACCGTAGCGGTGATACATATTATAAAACTGATGAAGAATTTAAAAACGGTACTGTATGCGGACTTCTCAATACCGCTTTGAAAAATGCAAATTCGGATGTCCGTTTTTATCAGGGCGTGAAATCCCCTGAGTTTATCCACGCACCACAGCTTGTTGACGGCGTGTACCAGATAAGTAACAAACTGGAATTATACGGCTTTGCACAGCTTGTAAACAGCAAGACTGAACCAAGTGCAAATGCAGTGCTGACAAAGGATATTGTTGTCAACACAGGTGTGCTGAAAGCTGACGGAACATTAAACAGCGGCACTTTCGCCGACTGGACGCCCATTGGAACTGATTATGAACGTACATACACCGGCACTTTTGACGGACAGGGACACACAATCAGCGGCTTGTATTTTAACGATTCAAGCACAAGCTATGTCGGCTTGTTCGGCTGCCTCGGTTCAAACGGCGAAATCAAAAATGTAGGTGTAATCGGTTCATATTTAAGAGGTGACGTTTCTGTCGGCGGCGTGTGCGGATTTAATGAAGGCGGCACAATAACAGGCAGCTACAACGCCGGCACAGTCAGCGGCAAAACTTATGTCGGCGGCGTGTGCGCAGTTAATAAGGGAGGCAAAATAATCGGCTGCTACAACATAGGCACAGTCATCGGCGTGGATATTGTCGGCGGCGTGTCCGGATGGAATGACAGCGGCACAATAACCGGCTGCTACAACACCGGCAGAGTCAGCGGCAGGGAAATAGTCGGCGGTGTGTGCGGACAAAATTACGGCACAATAACCGGCTGCTACACAAACAACAAACACATTTGCGGACTTACTAACGGCACCGTAACAGATTGCGATGTAAAGACGGACGCAGAATTTGCAAACGGTACTGTATGCAAGCTGCTCAACACCGCCCTTAAAAATGCAAATTCAAAAGTACTGTTTTGTCAGACAATAGGTACAGATGCTTCACCGTTGCTTGATTATCAAATTGAGGAACATACTGCTACATACACAGTTGAAAACAACACCTTCAAGGCGACCTGCCTTTGCGGTAAGAAAGACACCAAAACAATGGAACTTACCCTCACAACACAAAAAAATGTTGTTGCAAACGGTGCGGATAACACACTGACAGCCACCCTTTCAAATTATGATAACGAAGCCGTAACATATAAGTGGTATCAGGACGATGCTTTGATCGAGGGTGCAACCTCCTCTACATACAAAATGCCAACCAACCTATCGTTGGGAACCTACACCTACAAGGTTGAGGTGTCTATGGAGGGTGCAGGCACAATAACAAAAAGCGTTAGTGTCTTTGTAGATAATGACCCACCCACAGGCGAAATCAGTGTGGGAACAAAAAGCTGGACTGAATCCCCTGACAATATTACCTTTGATTCGTTCTTTAAGGATACACAGACGATAACAATAACTGCAAGTGACAACAGCGGCAAACCGGTAACAATAGAATATCTGGTAAGCCACAAAGAACTTACTGCCGAAGAACTTGCAAATGCAACCTTTACTGCATACAATAATACATTCAACATCAACTCCGATAACGAGTATGTGATTTACGCAAGGCTTACAGACGAAAGCGACAATGTGAGATATTTGAGTTCCAACGGAATTGTGCTTGATAGTGTTGTCCCTGTAATTTACGGCATTGAAAACGGCAAGATCTACTGCGAAGAACAGACATTTACCGTTACAGAAAAGTATCTTGAAAGTGTCACCGTAAACGGCACAGAAGTTACACTTGACGAAAATAATCAGTTTACACTGAATCCGTTTGAGGGTACACAGGAAATCGTTGTTACCGACAAGGCAGGAAATGTATCTACCGAAATGATTGTAACCGTCAACAACGGACACACAGATGAAAACCCGAAAGACCATAATTGTGACATCTGCGGTGAAAATGTAGGCGTTCACGAAGATATAAACAAAGACCACAAATGTGATTACGGTTGTAATGAGCCAATCGGTGAGCACAAGGACGAGGACAGCGACCATAAGTGCGACTACGGTTGTAATGAGCCAATCGGTGAGCACAAGGACGAGGACAGCGATCATAAGTGCGACTACGGTTGTGCTGAAGCAATCGGCGAACATAAGGACGAGGACAGCGATCACAAATGCGATTATGGTTGTGATGAGCCAATCGGCGAGCATAAGGTTGCAGACGGAAAGCACACCTGCGACTATTGCGGTAAGAAAATGACAACCTGTAAGGACGAAAACCCAATAGACCATAAGTGTGACATCTGTGGAGAAAATGTTGGCGTTCACGGAGATATAAACAAAGACCACAAGTGTGATTACGGTTGTGATGAGCCAATCGGCGAGCATAAGGTTGCAGACGGAAAGCACACCTGCG
>CAMFQG010000106.1 GCA_945980035.1 uncultured Clostridia bacterium | reverse complement strand
GATTCCTCTACGTCTCGTGGGCTCGGAGATGTGTATAAGAGACAGGGGCAAGATAATATCAATTAGCTTGCCTTCATATATGAGTAATTTATTAAAGGAGTAGATAAATATGTCCACAAAAGCAAATTACAAGACAGAAGAAATCGGTGCCGGCAAAGTTGGCTTTTCAAAGACAAGAACAATCATTGAAACAGCTTTTTACGGCAATAATGTTGTTCCTGTAAACACATTAAAAGAAGCATACAATCTTGCTAAAAATTCACCGGGTACAATCGTAACAGATCTACCTGTTTACAGAGGCGAAGAATTCGGCCTTGACAGTGACGCAAAGATTCTGTTATTCAACGACGGTGCTGTTACAGGTCGTTATGCTGCTGCTCGCAGAATCAAAGGCGAGCCCGGCGTTGACGATGCAAAGCTTGATAAGGTTGTAATGGACGCAATCTACAAGTCAAGAAACAGAAAGCTATACCACGCAACAGTATTCGTAGGTCTTGACCCTGAATTTATGGTAAAGGCTCACCTTCTTATTCCTGAGGGCGAAGAAAACCTAATGTATTCCTGGATGCTTAACTTCCAGTATATGTCTGACGAGTACGTAAAAATGTACAAGAATTCAAAGCCTGTAGGCGACGGAAAAGAAACAGACATCTACATTTTCTCTGACCCACAGTGGGCACCTACAGAAAGCCCTGACGTTGACTACAGCTGTTTAAGCGATCCTTTGACACTTTGCTACTTTGATACAGAGCAGAACTGTGCGGCTATCCTTGGTATGAAATACTTTGGTGAGCATAAGAAGGGTACACTTACAATGGCTTGGGCTATTGCTAACCGTAACGGTTATGCTTCCTGCCACGGCGGTCAGAAAGAGTATATCTTAGATGATAACTCAACCTTCGTTGCATCAGTTTACGGTCTGTCCGGTTCAGGTAAATCAACTCTAACTCACGCTAAACACGGCGGTAAATATGAAATCAAGGTTCTTCACGATGACGCATTTATCATCAACACAGATACTTGTGCATCAATCGCATTAGAGCCAACATACTTTGATAAAACTGCTGACTATCCTGCAGGCTGTCCTGACAACAAGTATCTGTTAACCTGTCAGAACTGCGGTGCTACAATCGACGAGGACGGCAAGGTTCAGCTTGTTACTGAGGATATCCGTAACGGTAACGGCCGTGCTATCAAGTCAAAGCTATGGTCACCAAACCGTGTAGATAAGATTGACGCTCCTGTTAATGCTATCTTCTGGATTATGAAGGACCCAACAATCCCACCTGTAGTTAAGCTAAAGGGTGCTGCTCTTGCTTCTGTAATGGGTGCAACTCTTGCTACAAAGACTTCAACTGCTGAGCGTGTTAAGGCAGGTACAGATATGAACGCACTTCGTATCGTTCCATATGCTAACCCATTCAGAACTTACCCACTAAAGAACGACTATGTTAAGTTCAAGAAGCTTGTTGAGGAAAAGAATGTAGATTGCTACATTATCAACACAGGCGACTTTATGGGCAAAAAGGTTAAACCTGCTGATACTCTCGGTATCCTTGAGGCTATCGTTGAGAAGAGAGCCGAGTTTAAGAAGTGGGGTCCATTCTCCGACATCGAGATTATGGATTGGGAAGGCTTTGACGTTAACATTGACGATGCTGACTACAGAGCTGCTCTGAAATCAGCTATGGAAAACCGTGTTAACGCTGTTGAAGGCTTTGCTGTTAATAAGGAAGGCTACGACAAGCTGCCTGACGAGGCTTTAGAGGCTATCAAAAAGGTTGTTGACGAGCTTTAATTAAATAATTCCTAATATACAAATGCTCCTTGCTATTGGTAAATCCAACGGCAAGGAGCTTTTTGCAAATGTAAAAAATAATTCTAATTTAGAAATATAATTACCAACTATAACATTTTTTCTACCAACTGTAACATTTTGTTGATAAATTCATATGTGAGTGATATATTTATATTGAAGGAGTGAGATTGTATGAAAAACAAGAAAATATTAAGATTTCTTTCAATTTTAGCACTAAGCACAATGCTTGTGTCCGGTTTTACTATGACAGGCTTTTCAGCACAGACTGACTTGGCTATGCAAAAGGATACAACAGAAAACCAATCCCAAGTAGAATTAACCACTGAGGATATAGATTTTGAAGAGGAGTTACCTGTAAAAAAGGAAAGCTTTACATCTGATGACGGAACTTTCCGATACACTATTTACACAAATGAACAAGTAAGTTATGCTGTATTTGATAAAGCTTTAACCCCTGATGTCACAAAGTTTGTTGTTCCTAATAAAATCAAAGGCGTTGAAATAACAACTATCGGTGGTTCAGCATTCAGTCATATGACAAAACTAAAGCAAGTGACTATCGGCAAGTATGTTTACTCTATCGGCGGAAAAGCATTTAAAGGTTGTACTTCACTAAGCAAAATAAATCTTGATAGGGTGTACTACTTTGGCAAAGAGAGCTTCAGCGGTTGCAAAGCATTGAAATCTCTTGATTTAACGAGGACTTGGGCAGAAATTGATCAAATGGCTTTCTATAACTGCAAAAACCTTAAAACTGTTAAGATTTTTGATGAGGCATTTATACATTCAAAGGCCTTTGGTTATTATAAAAATGGCTCAAATAATTACGCGAAGGTACCAAACTTTAAATTGATTGTATCCACAAATGATAGATACGGCGATTATGAATTTATTAAGGACGGAATAGGCTATTGTCATAATAACGATATAGATTGCGTATATAAGCTAAAATCCTCTCACACCAAAAAACTATTTTTGTGGGCAGGTTTCGCAGGAAAATTCAAGGTGGATAACAAAAGTCTGACTGAGTGGACCACAAGCAACAGTAAGGTTTTAAATATTGACAGATACGGAAACTTTGTTGCATTAAAAAAAGGTGCTGTTACTGTGAAAGCTAAAAAACCGAATGGTGAAACCTATTCAAAAAGAGTTACTGTAAAGAACAATCCTAAGTTATCGGAGAGCCACATTCAAGTCAAAAAAGGCACTTCATATAAAGTTAAAATTCAAGGTAAAGCAAACAGTATAGATAATGAATACAGCAAATCATCAATCGCAGAAATAACTTCTAAAAAGTCAGCAAAAGCCATTAATATAAAGGGAATGAAAAGCGGAAATACCACACTTAATGTGAATGTTAACGGTGTAGTTTTACCACTTAAAGTCAAGGTAATTTAAGAACTGTTTTACCCTGATGTTTTCATATAACTAAATAACAAAGGCTCCTTGCTATTGGTAAACCAACGGCAAGGAGCTTTAATTCGTTTTTTAGAAGATTTGTCCCGTAAGTTTCAATTTTTCCTTGTAGGGAAAGCATTTGTCAAATTCCTCTGCTTTTGCTTCATCTACAAAATATCCCTGTGGTGTGGCATATTCTCCGGTAATTCCCTTAAGGTATCCGGGTATCAATTCCTTACACAAAAAGAATGACGCATCCTCACCCTCAGGTAAACCGTGATAGCGAATACCGAAGTTACTTGCAAAAGTAAAACCGCTTTTGCCGTAAAAATCAATATTGCCTTCAAAGCATACCGCTCCGCAACCAAGCTCACGAGCTTTCTCAAGGGAATAGTCTAAAAGGATTTTTCCGTAGCCTTTTCTCTTAAGCTCAGGTGCAATGCAAATAGGCCCCATAGTCATAATGGGAATATCTCTGCCGTCATCGGCTTTGATGTTGGCTCTCATAAACATATTCTGACCTATCAGTTTACCATTTTGCTCCATTACAAAATCAAGCTCAGGGATAAAATCTTTATCATCTCTCAACTGATTAAGCACATAATGCTCCAAACAGCCGGGACGATAAACATTCCAGAATGATTCCCTTACAAGATTTTCAACTTCTCTGTGTTCTTCTTTTCTTTCTAAACGAATTATGTAGTCATTTTTATTCATTATTTTTCCTCCTGAAAATTGTTGACTGCAATAGGGGAGGTTTGAGCAGATTGTATTTACCAAACCTCCCGTTTAGAATACAATCTCCAAGGTGTTGTTTTTCTTCAAACAGCAATCTCCTTAAAAATAATATATAATCAAGCCAAATGGCATGATTAACTGTATTTGATTTGTTTTCTATGTGCAGTTTAATTCTGCATATTAATCTGTTCGCCCTTTATTAAAGGATAACTAATAAGCATTGAGCTGTCAAGATTTTCTTTGTTCATATCCACCGCTGAAATCTGATGATTATCATAAGTGGTGTAATAATAAATTCCTTTGTCAGCGTTGCAACAGCAGGTGTAAATGGTAATCTCGTACTTTTCGTCACCAACATCACAGCAACCTCTCTGCTGGTCAACAGAGCCGAGAATATGGAAAAACTGGCTGACGCTTTCTATTTCCGAATCCCCTGAAACAGAATTCATCTTTGTAAATGCAACTCTGATAAAACGTGATTGAGAAGATAAATCCCCCGGAAGTCCTAAAGCACCCATACCTCTGCTGTACTGATATAAAGGCAGTTTATCAGAAAAATTATTCTTAGGTGCTTTAGGTGATAGATTCATATAATTATTTAATTGGAACATCTGCTCCTTAAATGGGGGATTGTTGGTCAACACTCCTACAGGGTTATCGTAAACAAACATACCCTCTTTTGTAGCCTCAACAGTAATAACCTCATCTCTGTCAGCAATTATCCAATGTAGCTGTGCAACAGGTAATTTTTCGTTAAAAGAAATATCAGCAAGATTAATTTTCTTTAGTGATGCACGAGCTTCTTTTACCGTAGCACATTTTGAAAGAATCCAAGGGATAAATTCAAAAGGCGCAACATTATCCTTGTTAGGTACAACCTCACTGTAATGGGCGTTTCCTACAAAATTAAGCCCTGCCATTCCAAGCCCTTTTTCATTGACCGCATCATAGTATAGGGGATAGTCGCCCTCAATATGTGCCATACCAATCATAGCAAAATGCTCTTTTGTTACTTCTTTGTTGGTGAAATGCAGTGGATAATTGCGAGGAGTTATTGCAATTTCTTCTCCATAGGAAAACTCGTAATCTAAAGTGCGTCCAAAATAAAAATCCTTTGTTTTGTAAGTAGCCGCTGTGCACATAAATATTACCTCTTAAAATAACAGTATAATGTAAATCTTTTGTAGTTTGTAAAAATTTATGCACAGGAATAGTAAACCTGTGCATAAGCTTTATTAATATTTAAGCAAGTTACCAAGTACGTGAGTTCATCTCTCTGAACTGAGCAACTGTAGGACAGTGAGAATTCAAACCACCGTCAACATTCACAATCTGACCTGTTACATATGAGCTTTCATCTGATGCAAGATAAACGCACATATGACCGATATCCTCAGGACAACCGTAACGGTTAACCATAATATTGCTTGTGAAAATATCCTTTAGCACTTGAGGTACATAAGCATCATTTTCAGGAGTTACAATCAAGCCCGGTCTTACACAGTTACAGCGAATGTTCTGCTTGCCGTACTGTAAAGCAGTGTATTCTGTAAGCTTATCTACACCGGCTTTTGCACAGGCATATGCAGTTGTGCTTAAATCACCGCTGCAGGAAGCCATAGAGCCAATGTTAATAATAGAACCGCCGTTTTCATTTTTCTGCAAATAGGGGAGAACAGCCTTTGTAGCATAGAAGGTACCACGCATATCGCTGTTGAATATTGCGTCCCACATATCCACAGTAAGCTCATCTACACGGCCGTCTTTAAGTGCGACGTTTGCAGCATTGTTTACAAGCACGTCAATCTTGCCGTACTTTTCAGCTGTATCAGCAAATAGAGCCTCAATGCTATCAGTATCTGTAATATCCATAAAATGATAGAAAGCCTCTCCGCCTGCTTCAACAATGCGGTCCACAACAGCCTGTCCCTTTTCCTGACGGCGACCGCAGATTACAACCTTTGCACCCTCTGCCGCAAACAATCTTGCAATACCAATACCGATACCGCTGGTAGAGCCGGTAACAATAGCAACTTTTCCTTTTAATCTGTCCATAATCTGTCTCTTATACACATCTCCGAGCCCACGAGACGTAGAGGAA
>CAMFQG010000105.1 GCA_945980035.1 uncultured Clostridia bacterium | reverse complement strand
GACAGGAGGACGCAGAATACCTATTGAGAAGTGCCGCACAAAGAGTAAAGTGGATGGGCAAAAACGCACCTGACAGGGTTATTTGTCTTGACTGCAATATGGACGAAGAAACACGAAAGCTTTGCAGTATGGTTTGCAGTGAGTATTCCTTTATGGAAATGTATTCAATGGATGAAGCCTTTGACAGATTAAATGAAATTTGTAAAAAATGAAAGATGGGCTGTCACAAATTCTACTTATTTGCGACAGCCCTGCATATTTTTGTTGTATATTAATGCCGTTTATTGTATAATTGAATTAGATTATACATATTACGGAGCGAATGTATGGAAAACAAAAAATTATTTGAATTAAGCGGTACTGTAGAAGCTATTATCTATAGAAACGAAGAAAACGGATATACTGTAACGGAGCTAAGCGGTGACGAGGAATATGTGGCTGTGGGCATTATGCCCGACATATCCCCCGGCGAGGAAGTCAAGCTAATCGGTACATTCAAGCACCACCCAAGCTACGGTCAACAGTTTTCCGTAACAACATACGAAAAGAGCATCCCTTCTGATATAGCCGGTATTTTAAAGTACCTAAGCTCAGGAGCTATCAAGGGTGTAGGTCCTGCAACAGCGTCAAACCTTGTAAAGCACTTCGGTGCAGCCACATTGGAGGTTTTGGAAAACGAGCCTGAAAGAGTTGCAGGGATTAGAGGTATTTCTCTTGACAAGGCTAACTCTATCAGCCAACAGCTACAGCAAAATATCGGCATAAGGGAGCTTATGCTATATCTTGCAAATTATGATATTTCTCCTGTAAGTGCGGTAAAAATTTATAAATCATTTGGAAATCACTCAATCGAAGAAATCAAGAACAATCCTTTTTCGCTTATAGGCAACAACTTTGGCATAGGCTTTGAAACCGCCGACAAAATCGCTAAAATGCAGGGACGTCCCGATGATGAAATTGTGCGTATAAGGGCAGGAATAACCTATGTGCTGAGCCACAACAGAGGCAACGGTCACACCTGTCTGCCTACCGAAAGCCTAATTTCTACAGCATCAGGCTTTCTGAAAATAAGCGAAGATTTAACAAGAAATGCTTTAAGGGAGCTTGTTGAGGATAATTCCCTTATATGCTGTAACTTAGGGGATAAGGAATTTATCTTTCTAAAGGATATGTACAACTCTGAGGAGTATATTGCAAAAAGGCTGAAAATGATGCAGATATTTCCTGCCGTTGAAATTCCCGACATTGAAAATCAGATTGAAGCAATAGAAAAAAACCATAACATTCAATATGCAAGTCTGCAAAAAGAGGCGATTACTCAGGCTTTATCAAAGGGCTTGCTTGTGTTAACAGGCGGTCCCGGAACAGGTAAAACTACTACCCTCAACGCAATAATCAAAATACTTAAAAACAAGGGACAAAAGGTAATCCTTTGCGCTCCCACAGGCAGAGCAGCACAGCGGATGAGCGACGTTACAGGTGATGAAGCCAAGACAATCCACAGGCTTTTAGAGGTTGCCTGGAACAAAGACGACCGCCCGGAGTTTAAGAAAAATGAAAGCAATATGCTTAATTGCGACGCATTGATAGTTGATGAAGTCAGTATGGTTGATGTACAGCTCTTTGAAAGCGTAATGCGAGCATTGCCTATGGGTTGCCGACTTATTCTTGTAGGCGACAGCAACCAGCTCCCCTCTGTAGGAGCCGGAAACATTCTTGAGGACCTTATAAGTTCAGAGCAAATTCCCTTTGTTGCGCTGACGGAAATTTTCAGGCAATCAATGGAAAGCCTGATTGTTACCAATGCCCACAAAATCGTAAAAGGCGAAATGCCTGAGCTGGGTATAAAGGACAACGACTTTTTCTTTTTGCCTTGCCCAAGCAAGGAAGCTGTGGAACAAACCGTTATAGATTTATGCAACAGACGTTTACCCAACACATATGGTTACGATATTTACAAGGATATACAAATTCTTGCACCGGGACGAAAAGGCGACTTAGGAGTTACAAGCCTTAATTCAAGGCTACAGGAAATTATAAATCCCCACTCGAAGGACAAAGAGGAGCTTTCGGTATCGGGCAGAATTTTAAGGGTAAACGATAAGGTTATGCAAACAAAGAACAATTACGATTTAACCTGGTACAAAGACAACGGAGAAACAGGCGAGGGTGTTTTTAACGGTGAAATCGGAATAATTGAAAGCATAAGCAAAAAGACAAGGCTTATTAAAGTAAGGTTTGACAACAAGGTTGCGGTATATGATTTTGACTATGCGCCTGACCTGGATTTATCCTACGCAACTACTGTGCACAAAAGTCAGGGAAATGAATTTGACGCTGTAATAATTCCTTTGTACGGCGGAGCACCTCAGCTACAGTACAGAAATCTTTTATACACAGCGGTTACACGTGCCAAAAAACTGCTGATAATTGTAGGCGATGTTAACATAATAAATCAGATGGTAAGCAACGACAAAAGAACCAAACGATTCAGCGGTTTAAAATACTTCTTACAGGAAGAGCTTTATGATTAAAATACTAAAGAAAATCACTGCCTCACTTTTTCCCGAGCGTTGCCCTTACTGCAACAAGGTTGTAAAGCAGGGAGAAATTGCCTGTAAATCCTGTAAATCAGAATTTCCCGAAGCTCCCCTTGTAAGCTATGCAAGCGGTTGCTACATATGTTATTCAAGCTTCTTTTATAAGGATATTTTTGCAGATGCAATAAAGCGGTTTAAATTTTACAATTATCCTCAAAATGCCGAAAAGCTTGCAGTCGTCCTTGCAGATACAATCAGTCAATACGATGTAAGCTTTGACTACATAACCTATGTCCCGATGTTTCCTAAAAGAGAAAGAGAGCGAGGCTACAATCAGTCAAAGCTCCTTGCTAAGGAGGTATCAAAAATCCTTGATATTCCATTGGAGCATTTCTTATTAAAAATCAAGGACAACCCGCCACAGCACACTATGAATAAAAAGGAAAAGAAAAACAATGTTAAGGGCGTTTTCGGAGTACAGAAAAAGGACATACTAAAAGGAAAAACCGTGCTTATAATTGATGACGTTATTACAAGCGGATACACCTTAGGAGAATGTTGTAAAATCCTGTCCAAAAATAAAGCTATAGTATTCTGTGCTACAGTTTGCAACGCCGAAAAATTACTTTAATCTTGAAAAAGCGAAAGCTATGGAATATAATAAAACAGAGAAATCGAAAGGAAGTGGCAAGCTTGGATATTGCTATAGATTTAGGAAGCTGCAGAACAAGAATTTTTGCAGAGAAAAAAGGTAAAGTTCTTGACGAAGCGTCCGTTGCCGCATACAACGTAATCACAAACGAAATTATCGCAGTAGGCGACGAAGCTTATGCAATGATAGGAAAAACCCCCGACAGCATATGCGCAGTTTGTCCCATTGAAAACAGTGTTATTTCCCAATCCAATTTGATTGAAGATACAATAAATATAATGCTCAAGCACGTATATACAAGCAAGCTTGTTATGCCCAGAGTTGTTGCGGCAATTCCCGGTGACATTACAGAGGTTGAGAAACGTGCAGTTGTAAATGCTATCAGCAGCTTTGGAGTAAGGCGAGTTTATTTAATTGAAAACACTAAGGCGGCTGCTATGGGAAGCGGTGCGGATATAATCAGTCCTCACGGCACTATGGTAGCGAACATTGGCGGAGGAACAACAAATATTGCCGTACTGTCCTTAGGCGGTGTTGCTGTAAGCAAAACCGTTAAAGTTGGCGGCAACAGGATGGATAATGAAATTATTAAATATTTAAAAAACAAATATTCTCTGATTATCGGCAACCCTATGGCTGAAAAATGCAAGCGTGCAATAGGATGTGTTTTCCCACAGGAGGGGGAAGCATATTTCAGAGCAAAGGGCAGAGATGCTGTAGGCGGTTTGCCGAGATATGTGGATATTTCAACTAACGAGCTTTTGAGGGTGCTTATCGAGCCTGCAATGGAGATTGTCAGTGCAATTAAGGACGTGTTGGAGTCAGCTCCTCCTGAACTTGTAGGCGATATTTACACTGACGGAATTACACTCACAGGCGGTCTTTCAAATCTAAAGGGATTTCCTGAGCTGATTTCAAAGAACACAGGCTTAAAAGTATTTGTTGCCAACAAGCCTGAGGATTGCGTAATCAACGGTTGCGGAATGGCAATTCAATATATTGCCGATGTTGAGAAAAAAATCAGCAACGATATTAACCCTTTAATGGCAGCTTATTAATCAAAATAATATTAATGAACGCAAAAACAACGGTCAGGCTCTCACCTGACCGTGTTTTGTTTGCAATATTTAAACATAATTCTATATAAAGAGATGTAATAGATAGTTGTGAAAAAACGAAAAACAATTAATACTTTTCCTTTAAGGTATTCATAAAGTTTTTCCAATCGGTTATTTCTACTTTGTGTGCCTTTGAAAATCTTAATACTTCATGAACTAACCGGTTCTCATTAATGTAGGTTACTAAGTCAATGGCAACTGCAGGCTTTGATTTTGATTTAGCAGCAAGGTCAAGCATATACGTTTTATCACGGTTATCAAGACAAAGTATCTCTGCAAAATTTTCAAGGACAGCAATAGATGGAGCAGAACGCTTACCGGTTTCAATACTTGAAATATACGAAGCCGACTTTCCTGTCAGCTTTGCAAAAGTTCTTAAGTTTATACCCCGATCTTTGCGTATATTCCTAATAAATAATCCAAACTCATTATTCATTTCATCCACCCCTATAATAAAAAGTTACTTTTACATAAATTTTAAAATAAGCACTACTATACAAAAAATTACTTTTTATTGGAAATAATGTAGAAAAGTATTGGTAATTGTTGGTTTTTGTAGTATAATGGCGACGAGGTGAATTAAATTGACTAAAATTGATTTGATTTTAATAGAAGATGATATAAAAACCTGCAATGAATATAAAAAACTAATCCCCTACTATGGACAACTGAATCTAACCGGTATCACTTCCGACGCAGACGAGGCAATTCAAATGATTAAAAAACAGCCGCCCAATGCAATAGTTTTAGACTTGGAGCTTCACAAGGGCAAGGGCAACGGCTTATCATTTCTTATGGAATTAAACAAACTAAATTTGCCGAAAAATCCCTTTGTGTTGGTGGTAACAAACAACATCAGCGAAGTCACCCACAGCGCAGCACGAAATCTCGGCGCAGATTTTGTCATTACCAAAAATCAGAATGACTACAGTGTTGAGATGATACTGAATTTTCTGTTGACGCTTGAGGGAACAGGCGTTACATTAGACAGTCCCAAAACAGGCAAGTCAGTCAGCGAATTAAAATGCGGTATTAGCTACATTGAGAAGATGCAGGATCAGATTAACAAAGAATTAGACAGCATCGGCATCAGCCCCAAGCTTAAAGGCAGGCAGTATCTGAGAGATGCCATTGAACTGACCTGTAACAAAAAGAGGAGTAATCTGTGTGCAGAAATTGCAAAAACATATTCAAAGACAGACGCCAGTGTTGAGAGGGCTATGCAGACTGCAATCAATCACGCATGGCATAACACAGATATTGAAACCTTGGAAAAGAACTACACAGCATACATAAACCCAAGGAAAGGTGTGCCAACCGTAACGGAGTTTATATATTATTATGCCGACAAGGTAAAGCGGATAATTTAATAAAGAGAAAGCCTTATATAAAGCGTTGTAGTTATTATATTGGCTCCTTTGTGTAAAGGGTGGTTATAATTTAAGGTGCCGTTCTATACAAGCAAAGCATCCTAATCCACACCGTCTATTGCAAAGAACTATTATTTTTTAAAAAACTACTAAAAACTTCAATACTCTATTGACAAAACAAACCTCTTTTTGTATAATATCAAATAGTGTTTTAATATGTCTTTTTGTCTTTGGAGGTGCTGTAATGCTTCTTCAATTAAGAGAAGTCTTTCAGAATGACGGACACAGGCTTGAAATTGACTATTCCTTGCCTATGCAGGATTTTGAGCTTAACGGTGATTATCCATTCAAATCTCCGGTTCAAATTTATGTAGAGGCGGTCAAC
>CAMFQG010000104.1 GCA_945980035.1 uncultured Clostridia bacterium | reverse complement strand
GTCGGCAGCGTCAGATGTGTATAAGAGACAGATAATAACTGTGATGTAACTTTGTTAAAATAATAACAAAGATAAGAATACAAAATAGGATGTGTAATTATGATTATTCAGGTATGTATCGGCAGTTCCTGCCATTTAAAAGGCTCACACGACATTGTTAAAAAGTTTCAGGATGCTATTGAATTGTTTGGATATAAGGATGATATTACCTTAGCCGGAAGCTTTTGCATCGGTGAGTGTATGCACAAGGGTGTAACTGTGCAGATTAACGATGAGGTTGTAAAAGGTGTTACAACTGAAAACTTCAATGAAATTTGGCAAAACTACGTTGTTAAAGGTTTAGAGGAAGAAAGAGCATAATTATGTCTGATTGTTTAAAACTTAAAAAATCAAATTGTGTTAATTGTTATAAATGTATCCGTCATTGTCCTGTAAAGTCAATACGTTTTTCAGGTAATCAAGCACATATTGTAGGCAATGAATGTATCCTGTGCGGTCAGTGCTTTGTAGTTTGTCCACAGGACGCTAAGGAAATTGTAGATAGTACCGAAAAGGTTAAGATTCTGTTATCTGACGATGCCCCAGTTATTGCAAGTATCGCTCCGTCTTTTGTTGCGAATTACCACGGAATAGGCATTGAGTCTATTAGAAATGCTCTCAAAAAATTAGGTTTTTACGATGCAGAAGAAACAGCAATCGGTGCAACTATAGTAAAAAAAGAGTACGATAGAATGTTAAAAGAGGATAACAGAAATATTCTGATTTCATCCTGTTGCCATTCTATTAATTTGTTAATTCAAAAGCATTACCCTGATTTATTATCTTATCTTGCAGATATTGTGTCGCCAATGCAGGCGCATTGTATTGATATTAAGAAAAGACATCCTGATGCTAAAACTGTGTTTATCGGACCTTGTGTTGCTAAAAAGGACGAAGCCGACCATTACGGAGATATTGTTGACGCAGTATTGACATTTGAGGAATTAACTCAGTGGCTGAAAAATGAGGGTATAGAGCTTGAAGAAAAGTGTGATAGCGAAGATTTTTCAAAAGCAAGAATTTTCCCAACTACAGGCGGTATTTTAAAATCAATGGATCTTGACGCCGAAGGTTACAATTATTTAGCTCTTGACGGCGTTGAAAACTGCATATCAGCTTTAGAGGATATCAGAGTAGGTAATCTTAAAAATTGCTTTATAGAAATGTCAGCCTGTGTAGGAAGCTGTATCGGCGGACCTGTTATGGAAAAGTATAACCGTTTTCCCATTAGAGATTACATAGCTGTAGATAATTATGCCGGCACACAGGATTTCGTTGTTGAAAGACTTTCTGATTCCGAAATGGCAAAAAATCACGAAAGAATTATACAGAAGCTACAGGAACCATCAGATTTAGTTATTGAGGAAATTTTGAGAAAAATGGGTAAATTCAAGCCTGAGGATGAGTTAAACTGCGGATCCTGCGGTTATGATACCTGTCGCAAAAAAGCTGTTGCCATATATCAGGGCAAGGCGGATTTAACTATGTGCTTACCTTTCCTTAAGGAAAAAGCGGAAAATTTCTCTAACAATATCATCAATAACACACCTAACGGCATTATCGTGCTAAACGAAAGCCTTGAGGTTCAGCAAATCAACAAAGCTGCAAGGAATATCATTAATCTTAAAAACCCCTCTGATGTTTTAGGCAGTCAGGTTATCTGTATTTTAGATCCAACTGATTTTCTACAGGTTAAAAATACAGGCAAAAATATTCACGATAAAAAGGTTTATCTTGCTGAATACAACAAATATGTTGAAGAAACTATTATCCACGACAAGGAATACAATATGATAATGTGCCTGTTGCGTGACGTTACTGAAGAAGAAAAGGAACGCAACAAAAAGGAAGACATAAGTCGTCATACTATAGAGGTTGCAGACAAGGTTGTTGATAAGCAGATGAGAATTGTTCAGGAAATCGCTTCTTTATTGGGAGAAACTGCTGCTGAAACAAAAATCGCTTTAACAAAACTAAAGGAGTCTATGTCTGATGAATAATCTGTGTGCTGATATTGGATATAGAAGTGTTAATCATTTTGGTGAAGAGCTTTGCGGTGACCACGTTGATGTTGTTGAACAGGGGGATAACTCTACTGTTATAGTTTTAGCAGACGGATTGGGAAGCGGTGTTAAAGCAAGTATCCTTTCTACTTTAACCTCTAAGATTATCTCGACTATGGTTTCTGAGGGTATGTCTATAGAGGACTGTGTTTCCACAATCGCTGCTACTTTACCTGTTTGCTCGGTAAGAGGCGTTGCATATTCTACTTTTACTCTTATGCGTGTTGTAAATAACGAGTATATAGAGATTATCCAGTATGATAACCCTAAGGTTATAATGATTCGTGACGGCGAAAACTATGATTACAGCGTGTCTGAGATGAATATTGGAGGTAAAAAAATATATAAATCCAAGATTTCATTAAAGGAAGACGATGTATTTGTTGCTATGAGTGACGGCTGTCCTCACGCCGGAATCGGACTTGCATACAATATGGGATGGCAGAGAGAGGATATTATTTCTTTCTTAGAGCCTATCTCTAATGTTGGATATACTGCTAAAACTCTTTCAACAATTTTGATTGATGAAGTTTTCAATTTATATAACAAGATGCCCGGTGATGACGCCACAGCCTGTACTGTGCGTATAAGAAAAAGAGAGCCTGTTAATCTTCTGTTTGGTCCGCCTTCAAACCGTGACGACTGTAACAGAATGATGTCGCTGTTTTTTTCAAAAGAGGGCAAGCATATTGTTTGCGGCGGTACTACTTCTACCATTGCTGCAAAGTATTTGAACAAACCGTTAATTCCGCATATGGACTTTATTGATAGGGAAATACCGCCTATTGCTGAAATTGAAGGTGTTGACCTTGTTACAGAGGGTGTTATTACTATCAACAGAGTAGTTGAATATGCTAAGGATTATCTGGAGAATAACGAATCCTACACTCAATGGAGTTATAAAAAGGACGGTGCATCTTTGATTTCCAAAATACTGTTTGAAGATGCCACCGATATTAATTTTTATGTTGGCAGAGCAGTAAATCCTGCTCATCAAAATCCTGACTTACCTATTAACTTTAACATTAAAATGAATCTTGTTACTGAACTATCTGACTGTTTGAAAAAAATGGGCAAAAAAATCAAAGTAAGTTATTTTTAGGAGGAAGTATGAGAAAATTTGATACCAAAGTTCAGCATTTAAAATATAAGGTTCTACGCACAGTAGCTTCCTTAGCTTGGGAGGACAAGCTGAAAGATTATTTGTTGGATATTCCTGATATGATTATTCCGGGCAAAGAACCATCTATCAGATGTTGTGTGTATAAGGAAAGAGCTATTGTAAAAGAACGTGTAAAATTAGCTATGGGCGGTAACAAAACTAACCCTAACATTATTGAGGTTATTGATATTGCCTGTGATGAATGTCCTATGGGTGGTTATGAAGTAACGGGTGCTTGCCGTGGATGTATGGCTCACAGATGTGAGGACGTATGTCCTAAACACGCAATTTCATTTGATAATAATCACGTTGCTCATATTGACAAGACAAAGTGTGTTGAATGCGGTCAATGTGCTAAGGTTTGCCCGTACAGTGCAATTACAAATCATAAAAGACCTTGTGAGATGGCTTGTAAGGTTAATGCAATTACTACAAGTGAAACTCACTCTGCAAAGATTGATAACAACAAGTGCATCGAGTGTGGTGCTTGTGTATATCAATGCCCGTGGGGTGCTATGATGGATAAGTCATTTATCTTGAATGTAATTGATTATCTGAAAAACAGCAATAACAATAAAGAATACAAGGTTTATGCTGTAATTGCTCCATCTATTTCAAGCCAATTCAGATATGCAAAATTAGGACAGGTAATTTCCGGTATAAAGAAGTTAGGATTCCATACATTAGTTGAGGCAGCCCTCGGTGCTGATATGGTTGCTTATTCAGAGTCAAGAGAGTTAGTTGAAAAAGGTTTCTTAACAAGCTCTTGTTGTCCTGCTTTTGTAAGCTATATTGAAAAACAAATGCCTGAGATGAAAGAGCACATATCTCATAATCTTTCTCCTGCTGCAACTATTGCTAAATACATAAAGTCAATAGATAAAACTTCAAAGGTAGTGTTTATCGGACCTTGTACTGCCAAGAAAAAAGAATTCCAAAGGGAAGAGGTTAAGGATTATATTGACTCAGTAATAACCTTTGAAGAATTGCAGGCGCTGTTTGACAGCAGGGGGTTTGATATTACTGAATTAGGTGAGGATGTACTTGATAACGCTTCCTATTACGGACGTATATTTGCTCGTGTAGGCGGTTTATCCGATGCAGTAGCTCAGGCTTTGAAAGAACAAGAACTTAATGACTTTGATTTGAAGGCTGTTTCCTGTGACGGTATTGCTGAATGTAAAGTTGCTTTACTTAAAGCCAGCAAGGGTAAACTTCAGGAAAACTTTATTGAAGGTATGGCTTGCGAGGGCGGTTGTATCGGCGGTGCAGGATGCCTAACTCACGGCAACAGAAATAAATCAGAGGTTGACAAATACGGCAAAGAAGCTTTTGAAAAAACTATTAATGACGCAATTAGTGTTTTAAACCTTGGTTAATAGAATAACCCTTGTACAGGACAAGTACAAGGGTTATTTTTATCTTAATTTTTTAAAGAAATCTTTAATCAGTAAACTACATTCTTCTTCTAATATTCCGCCCTCATATTCAGGCTTGAAATTGTTTGGCATATTTAAGACGTTTATTGCAGAACCGCAGCAGCCGTTATTTTTATCGTATGCTCCAAAATAAACCTTAGGAATATGAGCATTGACTATTGCTCCTGCACACATAGGACAAGGCTCTAACGTAACATATAGCTGACATTCCCACAATCTCCAACCGCCTAATTTTTCGCAAGCCTTATAAATAGCTTCGATTTCTGCATGGAGAAGAGCATTTTTGTTTAATTCTCTTTTATTAAATCCTGTTGAAATTACTCCATTGTTTTTTACAACTATTGCTCCGATGGGAATTTCGCCAAGCTCATAAGCTTTTTTAGCCTCTTCTAAAGCTAATCCCATAAAATATTCTACATTCATAAACTACCTATTGTACTAAATATAGTTTCTAAAGTGATAACAACTATGAAAAAGATCATTCCCACAGATAATAAACTGCTTGATATTTTTGATTTCAAAGATAAATCATTTTCACCTTGATTACTTATACTGAAAAATTCTTTGTCTTTACATAATATAACTACTGATATTAATCCTAAAATTACAATAGTCAAAACAGATATAAAGTGAATAATAATATATTCTTGTGTGTTAAAAACATTAATCATTCCGAAATAACTCATTATTACTGAGAAAAGATTATTGAAGAAATGTATAAGTATTCCGGGAATTATTGAATTTGTTTTTACAGCAATAAAACCTATAACTAAGCCTAAAATAAAAGCAAAAGGTATTTGTGATAAATTTCCGTGCATTAGTCCAAAGAGTACTGCCGACATTATTATTGCGTAGCTGTCTCCGAATTTTCTTAACTTATTCAGAACAACTCCTCTAAAAGCAAATTCTTCAAATACAGCGGGAACTATGGCTGTATCCACAATTTCCAGCAAAAATCTGTAAGTGCTCCAGTTTTCATCATTTGAATTATTGCTAAAGTTAATTCCTGTTAATGATAGATTGTATGCCATAATATCTGAAATATAGTTTGACAGCATTGCTACAGACAAACCTATCGCAATTAAAGGCAACAGTTTAGTAAGCTTAATTCTTTTAAAATATATCACGCTTTGCAACGGTGTAAATGATATAAAACAATATATAATTCCTAATATGAAAAATGCAGAGATTGTTGAAATGCTTGATATAAAAAAAGATGAGGTATCGTTTTTGTAGTCAATTCCGAAAATTCCGTATATAAATGCAAGAAAATTTGGAATTATAAAAAAATATATGACTATAGCAAAACAATAAAAGCCAATTCCGCTATTTGTCTTTTTTAGTTGTTTTTTAACGTAATGCTCCATATAATCACTCCGTAACTATGTTAACA
>CAMFQG010000103.1 GCA_945980035.1 uncultured Clostridia bacterium | reverse complement strand
ACTTAGAGTTATTATATATTATTGTGCAAGGATTATATTTCTAATAAAGCATTATATTAACAATAATAATGTGAAATATTGACAGAAAACCAAAAAATTCCCCTGCAAAAGCAGGGGAACTAAAAATTATTTAACTTTGATTTTTACTGTAAACTTAACCTTAGATGCTACAACCTTGATTTTAGCTGTACCTTTCTTAAGTCCGGTTACAACACCTTTTTTGTTAACCTTTGCGTACTTATTCATAGCAGTGAATTTTGTTTTGCCGACAGCATGAGCAACCTTGATTTTTGTTGTCTTATTAACCTTAATACTGCTCTTTTCAGCCTTAACGGTTGGATTTTTTACAGTAATCTTGATTCTTGCGAAAACTCCGTTATTTTTAGCGGTGATGTAGGTTGTACCTGCCTTTACGCCCTTTACAACGCCGTTTTTGGAAACTGTAGCAACTGATGTCTTTGAACTTGTAAAGGTGGTTGTACCCTTTGAGTTTGTTACATTAGCCTTAACCTTTATTGTTTTTTGAACATATACAGACTTTGCGTCAGCCTTTAGAGTTATCTTTGTCTGATTTTCTGATGGTTCTGTAGAGGTAGGTGAAGTAGGTTTAGGATCTGTAGGTTTAACAGGCTCGGTAGGCTGAGTTACAGGAGTAGTAGGTACTACTACAGGAATATCGCCTATTACGTATTCTACTGAATCTGAAACAGTTTTGCTTGTATCGTTGTCAGTTACAGTTACACCGATTGTATAAGTTTTCTTCTCGTTTGCAAGCCAAGTGTAGGTGTTCTCCGCACCGCTTTGTACTACTGTATCGTCAATCTTAAATTCATAGCTGTAATTACCGCTTCCGTTGTAAGCATCAGCAGACAGGTTGATTGTTGAGCCTACACCCTGTACAGCAGACTTGTCTGCACCGAAGTTTACTTCAAAAGGAGCTTCGTTTACAACAGTGTCGCTTAGTAATGCACCTACACGAGCAAGTGGAACTGTGATGTTGTCAATATCTTCTTTTTCGTGAGAAGTTGACGGATCGTAGCTGTACTCAACATTTGCGTTATCCTGCATTGTTGGGTCATATGGCAAGCAGTCCATACCGGAAGTACCGTATGTTAAAATCTGCATAGCACCGATACCTTTAGTTTCAACATAATTTCTGTCGATACCTAAGGTACTCATAGGAACAGCAACCTCATAAATAAATCCATAGCTGTCCTTGTATCCGAAATCTCTAAAGTCAACCCAGTTAGAACTTGACTTGAATGTTTCGCCCATTGTATTTCCGCCCTTTGGCTGTTTTACACCAAAGATGCTGTTGCTTAATGTGCCGTTGCCGTGAGCGATCTTAAAGCCATTTTGGTTGTCCTGCTTTTCAAAGGATGTTACACCGATTGGAATTGCAGTGTCATAGTTAAACATATAGTTGTCGGTTGCTTCGTCGTATTTGTCAGCTTTGAAGATTGAAGCACCGCCGTTTGAGTTGTTACTGTCAAATGCGATAAGAGTATCAACATTAGTTGTAAAGTTGATACCGCCGTCTTTTGCTACACCGCCTGTGCAACCCCACACAAATGGGTTTGTAAACTCTGCACCTGATTTAATATCTGTACCCCATGCAGTACCGTCTGCGTGAATTTCAGGATTCACGCTTAAAGCAAGGTACATTGGAATTGAGTTTCTCCAAGGTCTTGCTTCGTTAGATGCGGCAAAGTCATCGGATGGAGATACAATGTAGGTTGTATTAGCCATTTCCCACATAAAGTATAGGTTCTCATCATCCCAAGCAGCATAGAGAGCGTAATCGTCCCAAGGCTGTTCGTGCATTGAGGATGGCATATACACACGTGGATCGTCATTTGCAACGCCCTGTGCAATAATCATTGAGCTGTCCCAATCGCTTGGATCGCCGTCAACTGTGATAGTCTTGGATTTACCAAGCTGTAAATCAGGGTTTGATCTGTATTTTCCGCCGATTGGAGCAGTAGTATGTCCGTCTGAATCGGATGCGAAAGACGCATTTGTTTTCTCAAATGTTTTCTTATATGTAAATGTTTGTGAAGTAGTTACTTCATCACTTGATGTTGCAGTAAGAGTGAGCTTGCACTCCTTGTTACCAGCTAAGCCTTCACCAACCTTTACGGTTGTTTCCCCTGTGAAGTGGAAAACTGTGCCGTCATCAACCTGATATGTACCCTTGACCGCATTCTTTAGACCGATTTTTACTTCCATAAAATCTGTGTCAAAAGCAGTACCGCTTGCTGTATAAGCAAAGCCTGCAGGCTGTCCGTCAGGTGTGCCGTAATCTACCCACTGGTCATCAGCAGTTAAAAGCTTACATTGACCTTTTTTGATATTTAGTCCGCCGTTTTCAGGGAACTGCTCCTTGTCAGGCTTCTCTTTACCGTTATTAACGATTACATTTTCATTTGCAAAAGCACTTGAGAATGTGTAATAATAAAGACCGTTTTTGTCAACTTCCATCTTTACGCCCGGCCATTTTGCATTTTCCTTTGTGCCATAGGAGTAAATATATACTTCCTCCCAATTATGGATTGAGTTGTCAAAATATACGATAGAAGAAGCTACAGGGCTGTCTGTCTTTGTATATACATAAGTTTCTGTTTTTGTTTCATTACCGTCAGTAGCAGACAGGGTTAATGTTACCTTGTCCCCTACATTTTCAGCAGTTTCGCCCAGTTTGAGTACTGTACCGTCAGTAAACTCTACAGCCTCACCGCCGTTAATTGAATAGGTTGCAGAAGTAGCATTTGAGCAATTTAAAGTAACACTGATTGTTGACATAAAGTCACTGCTGTCCGGAGTTGCACAAACACCTAAACTGGGGCTGTATTTGCTTGAGGTAGCTGACCAGCATTTATTGCCAAATTCATTTGTTGTAAAGGTTGAACCAACCTTCCAAATAAATCCGTCTCCGCTGTGCTTTAGGTTTACTGTCTGGAAAGAGCCGTTATCATTAATCAGAAATTGATTAAATGCACTCTTAACAGTATAACTGTAAATATTACCGCTGACCTTTGTCATTGGGTTTCCGGGCCAGCTTGGGTTACCGCTTGACGCGTCCCAATAATAAACATAGAGGTCCTCGCCCCACTCAGCAGGCTTTTCAAAATAAATTACGTCGCCTGATTTAGCATTGGCACTTGAAACTCCAACGCCCACAAGAGTAGTTACAATCAAAAGAATTGATAGAAACATACTCACAAATCTTTTTGAGAATTTCACAAAAAATCTCCTCCTTATTTTTAGATAATTATATTTTATCAATTCAGCGGTTATTTTGCTATTGGCATTTCGCCCAAAAAAGAAATATATATTTGTAAAAAATGATGAAATCAAAAAATATATTGTTGCAAAAAAATCTTCTGATTGTTATAATCTCAATGAAGGACGGAGATATTATGAGAACAGTTGAAATAAAGGAAAATGACGCAGGGCAAAGACTTGATAAATACCTTAGCAAAAGATTTAAAACTATGCCTAAATCACTTATGTATAAATACATTAGGACAAAATATATTAAGATTAACGGCAAAAAGTGTGATAAAGCTGACTTTTTGAAAAAGGGCGATGTGCTTACTTTTTATATTAAGGATGAGTTTTTTCAGGAAAATGACAGTCCAAGCTATGAGTTTTTGAAAGCACCTAAAACTCTAAATATTCTATATGAGGACGAAAATATAATGCTGATAGACAAAAAGCCCGGACTTATAGTTCACCAGGATAAAAGCTATCATTTTGACTGTCTTATTATGAGAATCAAGCATTATCTCTACAACAAGGGCGAGTATATACCTGAAAATGAAAACAGCTTCTCCCCTGCCCTTGTTAACAGGATTGACAGAAATACAGGGGGAATCGTTATTGCATCAAAGAATGCGGAAAGCCTGCGTATTCTAAACGCAAAGATGAAAACAAGAGAAATCGACAAATATTATCTTTGTCTTTTGTGCGGTAAACCTAAGCACAGTCAAGGAAAGCTTACTGATTATCTTGTGAAAAATGAGAAAACTAACACTGTAAGGGTGTTTAAAAAAGAAGTGCCCAATTCTAAAATAATAAAGACAGAATATGAGGTTTTGGACTTTGACGGTAAGGTTGCACTTGCTCAAATACATTTATTAACAGGCAGAACACATCAAATCCGAGCTCATATGGCATCTATTGGGCACCCGCTTGTGGGTGACAGCAAATACGGTAAAAACAGCAAGAATTTTCTTAACCTGTTCAAATGGCAGGCACTGTATTCATATAAGGTAAAATTCAGCTTTGATGATGACGGCGGAAGGCTAAGTTACCTAAACGGTAAGGAATTTGAAGTTAAGGATATATGGTTTGCAAAGAACGGGAAAATTAACATATAAAATTTGATAAAAGCTTTCTTGTGGCAAAAAATAAAGGCACTCTTTCGAGTGCCTTTAATATTTGGTTTATTGTAATACGTTTAAGAGAACACCTGCGGCAACGGCTGAACCGATAACACCTGCAACATTCGGTCCCATTGCGTGCATCAACAGGAAGTTGCCCGGATTTTCCTCTTGTCCAACTTTCTGTGAAACACGGGCAGCCATTGGAACGGCAGATACACCGGCAGAACCGATAAGCGGGTTAACCTTTCCGCCTGTAAGCTTGTACATAATCTTACCAAACAGTACGCCACAAGCAGAACCCATACAGAATGCTACAAGACCTAAGATGATGATGAATAAGGTCTGCATCTGTAGGAATGTTTTACCGTTAGCTGTAGCACCTACTGTTGTACCTAAGAAGATAGTTACGATATTCATAAGCTCGTTTTGAGCAGTCTTTGACAATCTGTCGCATACTCCTGATTCCTTCAGCAGGTTACCTAACATAAGCATACCTACAAGAGGAGCTGCATCAGGAAGAAGAATTGCGATAATGATAACAACGATGATTGGGAAAATAATTTTCTCAAGCTTTGATACAGGGCGGAGCTGTTCCATCTGTACAGCACGCTCTTTCTTTGTTGTTAAAGCACGCATAATCGGTGGCTGGATAATCGGTACAAGCGCCATATATGAATATGCGGCAATAGCAATAGAGCCTAAAAGCTCAGGGGCAAGCTTTGTAGTTACAAAGATAGCGGTAGGTCCGTCTGCACCACCGATAATACCGATAGCGCCTGCCTGTGCAGCTGTGAATCCCATAAAGATAGCACCGATAAAGGTAATAAAAATACCAATCTGTGCAGCAGCGCCTAAGATAAAGCTCTTAGGATTAGCAATAAGCGGACCGAAGTCAGTCATAGCACCAACACCTAAGAAGATAAGCGGTGGGTAAATACCAAGCTTAACGCCCTGGTACAGATAGTAGAACAAGCCGCCGTTTTCAGGAACGTGATAATAAGTAACATCGTTTAAAACCGTAGTGGCGTGGCCTGCAATATCAATATTCTGTGCCTGACATTGAGCTTCCGTTAACAATGTTGTTTCCGGAGGGGCCATAATTCCCGGGAAAAGGTTTACCAAAAGCATACCGAAAGCTATAGGTAAAAGTAATAATGGCTCATATTGTTTCTTTATAGCCAGGTAGAAAAGTACACAGGCTATTAAAATCATTACATAGTTGGACCAGTCAAGTGCACTGAGTCCCGATGCTTTAAATATACCTACAACAGCATCTAAAAATTGGTTTATAATTTCCATAGGTAAGGTTCCTTTCTTTTAAACTTCCAAACAAGGTTAAAACGGTCGAGTGTTATTAAGCACTCCGGCATTAGCCCAAGCTGAACGGCCTGAAGCCTTTTTGATACTCTTGATTTTAACTTTATCAGTAGAACCATACATACTATAGACAGCCGCAGATATTACAGCAACAACTTCGTCTGACAAGCCATTTGCCACAGGCTTTGCTGCAGCCACAGGCTCAACAACCTCAGCCTTGCTTTCCTGCTGAATTTTCGCTTCAGCTGCTGCCTTCTTTTTTTCTCTTCTTTTTTCAGCGGAATTAATACCGGCTGTTACGATTTTACCATAAAACCAGATAATAAAAATCAGGAAAAACAGTACGGCAAATACTATTACAAAACCGGTAAGAAGCATTGAAGCGGATAAAGTAAATTTACTTGCTAAATCCATTAGTACATACCCCCACATTTAGCATTTTATACAATATAATTATAC
>CAMFQG010000102.1 GCA_945980035.1 uncultured Clostridia bacterium | reverse complement strand
CACCTAAGCCTTCGTCGGCAGCGTCAGATGTGTATAAGAGACAGATGTAATGTCAACAAATAAACAGATTAGCAAAAGAACAAGAATGATTATTTCCGGATTACTTGCGCTAATTATGAGTATTACCATATTTACCGGAACAATAATTTCATCACAAGCAGCAGTTGCTGTTAAAACCGGAAGATTTGGTAAGGGATATACAACTGTGTATTTGAACAGGGACAAAAAAGGCAGACTACAGGATGCAAAGATTAAAGTATGTTCTTTTGATTTATCTGGGAAAAAGACAAATGCAAAGTTGCATATTACATTGAGAACAACAACAGGCAAATGGATATGTGAATTTGATAAAACAAGCGGAAATAAATTAAAACTCGGAAAAGACCATAGTGCATATAGAGTATATATTTCACCGAAAATAGAACAGTCATCAAAGGATTCTTTCTTCTCGGCTATAAATAATCAGAGTAAAGACTTTATAAATTCAGGGAAATGTGTATTTTGGTCAATAGATGCTTCAAGTAATTGCCATTTCTGATTAATTTATAAAGCGGTTTAAATACAATGATTTTTAGCAACCGGGTTAAAACTATAAGTCTATAATATTTTTTTCACAACAACTCCCACAAGGCTCTTGCCTTGTGGGAGTGTTTTTTATTCGGTCGGGAATAGGAGTTTATTTATATATGAATTTTTCTGCACGTCATTCATTATCAATTATCCATTAATAAATTCACGTCAACAATTTTCCATTTTCCATTTTCAATTTTCCATTAATCAAGTGAACCTTGATTTACCCGTAAACCTTTACTGAAATTGTGCAGTCGCTTTCCTTGACAGGAGTGCTATCCATATCCGTCAGCACCTGCATTATGTTCTTAATAGTCGTACTGCCTGCCTTTTTTACTTTAAAGGTTGCGGTGTAAAGTGTTCCTGTGTTGGTAAAGTCAAAGCCTCTTGAAATATCCGAGCCGTTGTAGTAAATTGCACTGTTGTGGTCGTTTACAAGACCGTTTACGTTGGCTTTTGCGCTGACAAATTTCAAATAAGAGGAATCGTATTCGGTGTAGCCCTGGAAATTCACAAGAACCTTCGGAGTTTTCACGTTTAACGCAACTGTAATTGTATCCCCTACATAGCATTTTGTGCCGTTGATTTTGCAGACCTCTGTGCTGTTGTGATTGGAATTTGTGGTAGGCTCAACTACAGGAATTGCATCCGGGGTTGTTGCACTTGTATTGTTTGGTTTCTTTGAATTTGTAGGTTTCTTTGTTGCCTTGGGCTCTGTAGCGGTAGTGTTTTTTGTTGTTTTCGTATCGCTTTTAACTGTAACGTCTGTAGCCGTTTCCTTAGGTTCTTGCTTTTTTGTAGCATCTGTGTGTTCAGGCTTATCCTCGGATTTTGTGCTTTCATCTGTGGCAAATGTAAAATCCTCATCAGTGGAAACTGTGGCGATAGTTGGGTTTTCAGCTTCAAAATTTGCTCTGTTTACATTTCCTATAATTATAAATACACCTACAGCCACAACAGCTACCATTAATACAATAAGCACTATAACGAGAACTTTCTCGGCAGTGCTGAAACGTCCTTTTTTCAAATCTATTCCCCATTTCACATTAATTGATAGTAAAAGTATAACACGATATAATTACTTTCGCAATATTGCCCTGTGAAAAAGATTGAATGTCACGGTTAGTTAGTACATACATACAAAAATTTATTTTAGTTTATGTAAAATATGCTAATAGAAAAACTAAAAATAAAGTGATAAAATTACTGTGTATAATAAAATATGAAAGGAAAATGAATATGAAAAAGTTTATTTCTATACTGCTTGCTGTGACGGTAATAATTTCTGCCTTGGGAATTTCTGTAACAGCAAATGCTGAGGATAGCGGTGTTGCAGTACCGTCTTTTGTTACAGGAAAGGGACTGTTCATTCACAGCGGTAATTCCGATACAGATACAGAAGCTTGGGTAACTTCTCAAACTCAGTGGGACGAGGAGACAGGCGTAGTAAACGAAGATTTGGAATACTTTTTCCTGTCAAGCGGAACAAGGGACGAAAATGTTGATATATACAACGGCTATGATTTTCCTGTTACAATAAACGGAGTTACAATCCCCTCAAAGCAGGTGGCACAGGTTCCCTACGAAACCAACGTAAAATACGGCTTGTATGATGCAGACAGCAAGAACAAGTTTAAAACAGTTATCTTTATGAAGTCAACTGCTGAGGCGGCTATTTACCTGAACAACCCTAATGCTGACGGCAACGGCACAGGTCTGTACAATTACCTGGCTTATAATAATGATGACAAGTCTAAAACCGCCAAAGCAACAGGTGCAATCGTTGACAGTCAGGGTAACGTTGACAATACAACAGTTAAGAAAATCAAAGGCAGAGGTAACACAACCTGGTGGAAGGCAAAAAAGCCTTTTAACGTAACCTACAGTGATAACGTATCAATCGGCGGTATGCCAAAGAGCAAGAAATTCTCTCTGCTTGCAAACTATCAGGACGCTTCTCTTATGAGAAACCGTTTCCTATATGATTTATCAAGTGCGGTTGGAATTCCATACGCATCAAAGTCACGTTTTGTTGATTTGTATATGGACGGCGTTTACTACGGCTCTTATCAGTGTGCACAAAAAATCGAGGTAGGCTCCAAGGATGTTGTTTACGATATTGACGACGGTGCATATCTAAACGAGGACGGCACTCTGGCTGAAAACTTCCCATTCCTTATGGAGGTTGACGCAGGCGCAACCTTTGGGGAGGATTACTTTACAACAGCAGCATCAAACAAGCTGACAATCAAAGGTCCTGAGCTTGAAGAGGGTATGGACTATTATGATGAGGTTAAAAAATATGTTGCAGATAAATTTACAAAGCTTTCAACTACTGTTTCTTCAAAATCAGCTACATTGGAACAGCTTGAGGAGGTAATGGATATTGATTCCTTTGCAAAGGTATTTTTAATTAACGAGCTGGGCAAAAACTGGGACAGCGGTGTAAGCAGTCTTTATATGGTATATAAGCAGGACGAAAACGGCAAGTGGAAGTTATTTGCCTCTCCTGTTTGGGACTACGACAACTCCTTGGGTAACGCAACAGGAATCGGCTCAGAGCTTTCCGATATAGGCGTTTCCGACTATGAAGAGCCTTCAGGCTGGTGGTGTAAGTACAAGGGCAAAAGTAAATCTGCTAAGACCTCAACAAATATTATGAACAAAATCGCCAACTCCACAGCTATCCAGAAATATGCTGCACAGGTTTGGTTTGATGACTTTATTCCTGCGTTGAGAAGATACAATTCTTCAAATGTAACTGAGGGTCCTATCTATTCACAGGACGTTTACTACAACTCCTTAAAGGGCTCTGCGGATATGAACTATACTCGCGGTTGGCACCTTGATACAGGAGGCTGGATTTGTGACCATTCAAGTCTGGTAAAGAGCGTGTATGACTACGAGAAAAATGAGCTTATAACTATAAAAACAATCTTCAATTATCCTGCAACCTTTAAGGGTGAATACGATTATATGAACGATTGGATGAACTCTCGTGCCGCTTGGCTTTCAAGTCAGTTCAGAGCAGATTATGTTGAGCCTGAATATAAAGTAGGTGATGTTGACGACAACGGCGAGGTTAACATTAAGGACGTAACTGAAATTCAGAGAATAGTTTTAGGATTTACATACAGTGCTAATCAGAAAAAAGCTGCCGACGTAAACGAGGACGGTACCGTTAATATTATGGACGCAACCTTCCTGCAAAAAGCTCTTGCAAAATAATAAATCTAAACAACGTCGCTGTTATCAGCGACGTTGTTTATAATAATGGATAATTGACAATAGTGATATTATGGCAAAAATATTTGTATCAGGTCTTTCAAACATAGAAACTACCGTAAAGGTGAGAAAATTTCCTATAGAATACTACCCTATTGACTACCCATTTTTTGGGGTAAATTCTGCGGTGTCGGGAGTTGGATACAATATCTGTTCTGCCTTGCGTACCTTAGGGGACGAGGTTGTTTATACCTCAATGACCGGCAAAGACTTTGAGGGTGACAAGGTTATGGAAGCTATAAAAGCCATTGGAATAGATGTGTCGCTGATTAAAAGAAAGCTAAAGGCTACACCTACCTCCGTAGTTTTGTATGACAATGAGGGAAAACGTCAGATTTACTGTGATTTAAAGGATATTCAGCAAACAAAGTACAGCTTTTCCGATGAATTTGCAGACAGCGATTTGGTAGTTGCCTGTAATATAGACTATAACAGGGATTTGCTGTGCAAGGCTAAAGACTCAGGCAAGGTAATCGCTACAGACGTTCACGTGCTTACGGATATTAATGACGGTTACAACTCTGATTTTATGAGATTTGCAGACATACTGTTTTTAAGCGACGAGGGCATAAAGAATAACCCCTTGGAGTTTTTGAAATCCATATATCAGAAGTATAACAATAAAATTATTGTGCTGGGACAGGGCGGTAACGGAGCCTTGATGCTTTATGACGGCAGGGCTTACGACTTTTCGGCAGTTAAGGTGGAAGCGGTAAATACCGTAGGGGCAGGAGATGCACTGTTCAGCGGATTTGTTCACTACTTTGCAAAGGACGAAAATCCATTGGAATGTTTAAAAAAAGCGGAAATCTTTGCCTCTGAAAAAATCAAAACAAGCGGTGCGTCAAAAGGCTTTGTCAGCGAAAGGGTAATTGACAGCATCCACGCAAAAATTAATATAACAGAAATGTAGGCGGACAAAATGAAAATATATCTTGCAAGTCCTTTCTTTAATGATGAGGAACTAAAAAACGTAGAAATTGCCGAAAAAATATTAATGTCAAGAGGCTTTGACGTTTTCAGCCCCAGACTTAACGAAATCCGTACCGACGAAACAACTCAACAGTCTTGGTGGTCAAAGGAAACCTTTATGAATGATGTAAAATTCATTGATTGGGCAGATGTTGTGGTTATGCTCTATTACGGCGGTTACAGCGACAGCGGTACTGCTTGGGAGTGCGGTTATGCTTACGGCACAAATACTCCGGTGATTGTTGTCCATTTGGGAGAGGATTCAAATCTTATGGTTCACGAAGGTTGCCACAGCAACATTTCTTTAGAGGAGCTTAAGAATTATGACTTTAATATGATGCCGTCAAAGCCATATAAGGGAAAGATGTTTTAAGTTTTTGTATATTTTACACAAAAATTGGTATAATATTTTTAATTGACTTAATTGTCAAAGTGTGCCATAATAATAAAAACAGTAATCATTACTATTTAGGAGGTTTTTATGAGTAACCCTTTGTTTAACATAAGCTATGGACTGTACGTTATAACTGTTTCGGACGACGGCAGGGACTGCGGTTGTATTATTAACACAGCTCAGCTTGTCACAACCGATCCAAAACGTATAACTATTGCAATTAACAAAAGTAACTATACCCACGATTTAGTGGAAGAAACTAAAGTTTTCAACATAAACTGCCTTACTGTTGAAACTCCATTCAAGGTTTTTGAAAATTTCGGTTTTCAAAGCGGAAGAGATGTTGACAAGTTTGCAAATTGCGAGGCTGAGCCTTGCTATTCAGCCAACGGGCTTCGTTATCTGCCAAAGTATGCAAATTCATACATAAGCGGAAAGGTTGTTGCAAGTATCGATTTTGGTACTCACACAATGTTTATCGCAGATGTAACAGACGCTGTGGAACTGTCCGAAAAGGATAGCCTGACCTATGACTACTACCAAAAGAATATCAAGCCTAAGCCAAAGGTTGAAAAATCTCAGGGTAGTACAAAGTGGGTTTGCAAAATCTGTGGTTATGTTTACGAGGGAGAAGAACTCCCAAGTGATTTTATTTGCCCATGGTGTAAACACGGCGTTGAAGATTTTGAAAAAATTGAAGAAGAAAAAGGAGAAAAAATTATGGAACTAAAAGGTTCAAAAACAGAGAAAAATTTAGAGGCTGCTTTTGCCGGAGAGTCAATGGCAAGAAATAAGTACACATATTACGCGTCAAAGGCTAAAAAGGACGGTTATGTTCAGATTGCACAGCTCTTTGAGGAAACAGCCAACCAGGAAAAGGAGCACGCAAAGATTTGGTTTAAGCTTTTAAACGGCGGTATTGATTCAACAGAAAAGAATCTTGCTTCTGCCGCAGAGGGCGAAAACTACGAGTGGG
>CAMFQG010000101.1 GCA_945980035.1 uncultured Clostridia bacterium | reverse complement strand
CGGACGAGGCTCCGGATGATGCCCCGCCTTCAGAGCATTCTACAGAAATCAGTCAGAATGAAGAATTATCAGATGTTGATAATTTGGAAAGCAATAATTCAGAGCCAAATATGCTCTCTGACGAACAAACAGACGCAAAGGAACAGTTACAGGAAGATGTTTCGGTATTAAAGGATTGTGAAGCGGGAAAGGACTATGTTGAAAACGAATTAGTTGTTTTGTGCGATTCTATAGAGGATGCCGAGACAATAGCAGAGGAATACTCTGAGACTTTGGGAAGTGAAATAGCATTAGATGATTTTGAATATGGAGTAGCTACATTAGTAATTAATGACGAAGAAATTAATGTAGAGGATGTTGTCAGTCTTGCGGCAGATATGGATAACAGTTTGGTACCTGTCTATCCAAATTACTATGAAGAGCTATGTACCGTCAAAACAGACAACGAAGATTTTTCGGATCCTAATACAAAGATTAATATCGGAGATTCATATAATAGTTCTTTTCAGTATTTTCATGAGGTTATTGGTTCAAAATATGTGTGGGACGCAATTGATAATAACGAAATCCCGGCACCTGATGGATATGAGTCATTTAAGGCTGCACTGAACGATACTGTTGTGGCCGTTATCGATACGGGAATCAATTTTAACGGATATGATTTCCATGAGGCAACCGACAGTGGAGAGAAATCAAACGAAACCAGTCCTATATACGTAGGCGAAAAGAGCTTTGCAACAGAGGATGCATCATATCCATCCGCCAATGATAATCATGGCCATGGTAGCAATGTTGCAGGCATTATTGCAGATACAGCTAATGATTTTGCAGGAAGAGGAATAGCGTCGGGCGTGAAAATCATGCCGTTAAAGACAATGAAAGGTGACGGAACGGGTAAAACCGACTGGACCTTGAAGGCATTGGCATATGCAACCGAAGCAAGGGAAAAATACAATGAAGATCCTTCACAGGAAGGCGCATACAATGTAAAGGTAGTTAATTTTAGTCTTGGAAGCTACAAGAGACTGACGGCATTTGAAACGATTATTTCAAAAGCAATTGAACAGGGAATCGTAATATGTGCCGCAGCAGGAAATTACGATAATTCCGCACCATATTATCCGGCCGGATATGAAGGAGTTATTTGCGTTGGTTCGGTTAATTCAATGCTTGAAAAATCTTATTTTTCAAACTATGGAAGCGGAGTGGATGTGTGTGCTCCGGGCGGCGAGAGCAGAAGAACCTATAACTATGATAAAAGTGAGTTCAATATTGCAAGCTGTCAGTTTGAATTGACGGAAAGTGTATATGCTTCCGGAAACGTCAGTGCGGACAGAGTTTCAGCGAGAAGAGGGACATCGCAGGCGACACCTATGGTCAGCGCTGCGGCAGCTCTTATTATGACGCGATATCCGAATCTGACACCGGCAGAAGTTGAAAGCAGAATAAAATCCACAGCAACATGTACAAAGGAAAATAATCTCGGCGCAGGATGTATTAACGTTCCGGCGGCGCTTGGTATAGTAAGTGTTCCTGATGAGCCTGCTTATAGTATCCCATCAAATACGGATATAGGCATTGGGGCAGACATAAGTCTCAATTGTGATAACGATGATGCTGTTATTTATTACACCATAAACGGAAATAACCCTGACCCTTCTAACCCGGAGGCTACAGGAACAAGATTATATATTGAAGAAAACATGGATGATATCATGACTGAAAAAGGCATTCATCTTAAGTATGACGGGGTAAACAGTTCGGTAACATTAAAGGCTGTAACATTGCTGTACGGAAAACTCAGCAACGTTACATCATCAACGTATTTATTTGCGGATAAGGCTGTAAGAGATATTAGTATTTCACAAAAAAATAATACAGATACAATAATGGTTGGCAAAAGTCTCAGCTTATCGACAGAGATTTTTCCGTCCTATGCAGCAAATAAAAAGCTTGTATGGACATCATCTGACACAGCAATAGCAACAGTATCAGGTAAAGGAGTTGTAACAGCCAAAGCACCTTGTAATACAGATAGTGATACAGGAGATATGATTCCGGTAACAATAACTGCGACTGCAGCAGACGGATATGGTGCTTCGGATTCTTTCGACATTTATGTCAGACCAAAGACTACAAAGGTAGAAATAGTTACAACCAAAACAGAAGAATTACTGAAAACAGGTGAAAGCTTCCGTTTTTCGCCAATTGAGGATATAGAAAACAATATTGTAAAGAATATAAATATATGGCCCAAAACAGCCCTTAATCAAGTTACTTATAAATCCTCCAACAGTAAAGTTGTTAAGGTAACAGCCGACGGTACGGTTACTGCTGTCGGAAGCGGTACGGCAGTTGTTACGGTAACAGCAGCAGATGGTTCGGGTAAAGCCGACTCATTGAAATTCAGGGTTACTACACCGATATACAGCATATCAATTCGGGATAAAAATACATCTGTTACAAAGGATAAGCTTGCGGCCGGCTGCAGGCTGACTCCTGTTGTCACTTTTAATGATGGGCAGTCAAAACCGGACAACACTACTCTTAAATGGTCATTGGAATCACCTAATGATGCCAATGAGTTTGTTTCCATTAATTCAAATACCGGAGTAGTTACCGCAAAGTCTAATAACGAGATAGGCGTACCTCCGGACATCACAATAAAAGCCGTGTCGGAGACTTACGGAATATCTCAGACATATAAATTTACAGTATATCAAAAGACTACCAATGTTTCGATTAATTCGGATAAGCTTGAAAACAGTTACGGTTCAAGTGGAGTAATACTTACAAAAAACACTATTTACTTACCGATAAAAGAGAAAGTTACAATAGGAAACATCATTGATATCTACCCATCGGATGACAGTGATAGCAATCATTTGGGATTGAATACAATGAGGCTGTTCAGCTGCGCCTCAAGCAACCCGGTTGTGGCATCCGTCCCGGGATATTCCGGCAATTATAAAGATTACTATATCAGTGCCAATACTTATGGGAAGAGTACAATAACATTAAAGGCTCTTGACGGAACAGGTAAGACACTTAAGTTTAATGTTGTTGTAGTAAATGAAAACATAGACAGTGTAAGTAATTTTAGAGTCGGTCTTAAATGCCTGAGCGGAGCTCCTGTATATTATCCCGGGAAAAAGCTTAAGATCGGTATGGATAATACCCATTCTTATAAAATCATCAGGTCGGAATGGAAGGTAGAGAATGAAGGCGGCGGCTATTCGGACATATTACAAATTGATGCAAACGGAACTATTTCAAAAATTAAAAATTCTTCAAATCCTGAACAGCATACAATAGTTACAGTAATCGGAAAGGGTTTTGTGAATGAGAATATATACAATGAAGGAAGAATGGACATAGATGTGTATCCGTCGGCAACGGCGTCTGTATATGCTTCGACGGACAGTATGGATAAGAACGGAATAAAACAACTCGGCTTTACAAGAGTTGGAGAGAAGACAAGATTATATCCATTTTCACTGCCTGAAAGTGCCTGTCAGAAGTATTATACATATTCTACGTCCAATGTAAATGTTGCAAAAGTATATACTGACGGTACCGTAGAGGCAGTGAGAAACGGCACGGCGTATATATATGTAAAGGCCGGTGACGGCACAGGAAAGAAAGCAGCAATTAAGGTTACCGTTGCACAGGATAAGGCAACAGATATTATTGCTTATGAAGATGCTGAATGCAGTATGCCTCTTAAAGCAATTAACTTATCATCTATAGAAATGGGGGCGAAAAACAATAGCTGTCTGATTGATTCTGCACGGGTAAAGGCACTGCCTGAGACGGCTTATCAGGAATTTGGTGTATCAACCTCCAACAAAAAAGTGGCCACAGTTTCCAAGGAATATAACAATTCCGGAATGCTTATAGGCTACAGAATAACGGCTGTATCCAAAGGAAGTGCAAACATTAAATTTGCAGCTTATGACGGCTCTAAAAAGAGCTATACAGTACGTGTAAATGTTACAACACCTGTTAACCGGATTTCAATTTCATCGTCAACAGGGACATTTATCATTAAGCCGGGAAAAGCACTAAAGCTGAAAGCCGCTACGAATAAGGCAAGTGACACGGGTGTTACATGGGCGTTTACAGAACCTGAAATAATGAGTGAATATGCCACACTTAACCCGTTAACAGGTCAGGTTATTGCAAAAGTAAATCCGGGTGTTGTCTATGATACCGAACATATTGTAAAGGTCTATGCTGCTGCAAGAGACTACGGCGGCTATACATCATTACCGGTCAATATAATAATAAGTCCGTCAAAGGTACTTATGAAAAATGTCAAGGTCATAACGCGTGATGAAAGAGACTATATGAGTTCCGGTACGAATCTGCAGATGTATGCAACAACAACAAGCGATGCCACAAACAGAAAAATAAGATGGGCACTTGAAGATGTTGATGAGTCATTATCGGAAAGAGTTTCAATCACTACCGGAGGGCTTATTAAGACGAAAGGCGATATTGACAAGCCTGCTTCAGTTACTGTTGCGGCAATACCGCTTGACGGCTCTTATGAACAAAACGGAGTTATCGGAAAAAAGAAAATAACAATATATCCAAGACTAAGCGGAATTACAATCACGTCAGTGGAAGAAGGTTACGAAGGCTTGGGAACGGATAATCATTATGTTTCAGTAAACGGAGAAGATTTGTTGTTAAATGTTCGAGGATATAACCAGGTGAAAGAGTATACGGGAACATCTGCTCCGGCTCAAAAGTTCTATATCACATATAAATGTACAAAGGGCTCGGGAAAGGCGTATCTGATGAATTCGGACGGTACAAAGATTGCGGTAAGAGGTTTCTCAAAGGGTACAATGTATGTATATGCCACTGCGCTTGACGGAACAGGGAAAAAAGCAACCTATAAGGTAACTATGCAGTAAAATGTCGGTAAATCAGATGTTTAAATAAAATATGAGATACACTATATCGGATTACATAATCCGTTTACACACAATATAGTGTTGTTGAAAACCTTGATATATACTGATAGAATTGTTATGTGTGTAATTTTATTTTACATAATTTAGAAATTAGAGTGTATAAACAATTAGGAGGGCAGTTTATGAAACTGAAAAAGGCGATGGCGGTTTTATTGGCCGTGTCTACAATTATGTCATCCCAGGCTTTTACTACCAGTGTATTTGGTAGTGTTGGTGCTGAAGGTGAAATAATGGCGGAAACGGTAGAGGAACCAACAGGAGAACTTAGTGAGGAGAGTAGTGATTCTCCTGAAGAGCCACAGGATAAAACAGATGTATCTGATGAGGAATCGGCAGATGAAAACAATACTCAAAATGAGTCTTTGAACATCAAGGATACAACTGAAGAGGATATCAAGGATACAACTGAAGAGGATATATTGGAAGAAACACCGGAAGTGACGGATGATTCTGAATCGGAAATTACAGAGGAATCAGATGTTAATGAGACGTTAGATTCAGAAGACAAAGCGGAAGAAGATACTGACGAATTGCCTGAAATCGAAGAAAAAACAGAATCTGTAGATGATGATGGCAATGTAATTGAATCGGCAGATGACTATTTCGTAAGAACAAATACTACGCTCACATTGAAACCGGGCGCTGTTCTTGCACCGGTAGTAACAGTTCCGAGGGAAGTTACTACAATTCCGGCTAATATTTTTAAAAATAATTCAATAGTTAAGAAGGTAAAATTTGAGTCTGACAGTAGCCTTGAAATAATTGAGGCTGATGCATTTAGGAATTCAGGACTTGAAGAAATTGTTATTCCGAAAAATAAGGATAACAAGCCAATTACTATCGGAGAAGCTGCATTTAAGGGCTCAAAGCTTAAATCTATTGTTTTTAATAATGATACGTTGGCAACAGTTGAAGAATATACTTTTGCAAGTACTAATATTGCAAGTATTTCACTTGGACAGTGTACTGAAATAAAAGAAAACGCATTCGCAAATTGCGTTTATCTTGAAAACATAAGTTTTCCTAAGCTTGAAAAAATCGGTGCAAGTGCATTTGAGGGCTGTTCGTCATTAAACGACTGGATGAGTATTCCGGATTCTGTAAAGGTAATTGAAAGTAATGCATTTAAGAGTTGTGGATTTACAACAGTAAACCTGTCTAAGCTGCCTTTATTAGAGTGCAAAGGACAATCGACATACCCGGATAAGTATGACGATAGCAGCACATTGGGACTTGCGGTTTTTGCCAATAATACAAGACTTACAACCGTATCACTTGCAAATGCCGGTGATGAAAAATTCAGCTTTCTTCCGGCACGTACATTTGAAGGCTGTACCGCACTTAAGTATGTTACCGTTCATGATAAGCTCAAGGTAATCGGCGATAATGCTTTCGAGAACTGTTCATCTCTTAAGGAAATTGATTT
>CAMFQG010000100.1 GCA_945980035.1 uncultured Clostridia bacterium | reverse complement strand
ATATTAAATGGGGTTAAGGGGAATTGTTATTATGCAGACTATTCCATTTTCACCTCCTGATTTAGGTCAGGAGGAAATTGATGCGGTTATAGAGGTTTTGAAATCCGGTTGGATTACCACCGGACCTAAAACAAAATTATTCGAGAAAAGAATAGGAGATTACTGTAACACAGGACAGGCTGTGTGTCTTTCTTCACAGACCTCCTGTGCCGAAATGACTCTGCGTATTTTAGGCGTAGGTCCGGGAGATGAAGTAATCGTGCCTGCTTACACATACACCGCAACCTGCTCTATTGTGTATCACGTAGGTGCAAAGCCGGTTATGATTGACTGTAAGCCCGGCACATACGAGATGGATTACGACAAAATGGAAGCCGCAATCAACGAACATACAAAGGTAATTATTCCTGTTGACTTGGCAGGAGTTCTTTGCGATTATGACAGAATCTATGAGGCTGTCAGAAATCAACGTGGAAAATTCAGACCAAAGGGACGTATGCAGGAGCTTATCGGCAGAGTTATCGTTATGGCTGATGCGGCTCATTCCTTTGGCGGTATGCAAAACGGTAAAAGATGCGGTGAAATTGCCGACTTTACCAACTTTAGCTTCCACGCAGTAAAGAATATGACTACTGCTGAGGGCGGTGCGGCTGTTCACAGATTAAGAGGCAGAATCGACGAAGAAAAGATTTACAAGCAGTATATGCTGTGGTCCTTGCACGGTCAGACAAAGGATGCTCTTGCAAAGAACAAAGGCACTTCTTGGGAATATGACGTAGTTAGTACTCAGTACAAGTGTAATATGCCCGACGTTTTGGCGGCTATCGGCTTGGCACAGCTTGACAGATACGACAGTATTCTTGACAGACGTCACCAGCTTATTAAAAGATATGACGAGGCATTTAAGGATCTTGATATTCAGGTGCTTAATCATCAGGATGAACACCACCGCAGCAGCGGACACCTGTATTTTGTAAGATTCTTGGGAAAAGACGCTGAATTTAGAAATGAATTCTTTAACAGAATGGCTGAAAACGGCGTTATGTGTAATGTTCACTTTAAGCCTCTGCCTATGCTGTCAGCATATAAAAACAAGGGCTTTGATATTAAAGACTACCCATATGCCTATAATATGCACAAAAATCAGCTGACCTTACCAATGAACTCTACAATCACAGACGATCAGGCTCAATATGTTATTGATACCTTTAAAAAGGTTTACGATAGTATGATAAACAGATAAGGATTGAGTTTTTTTGAATAATTTTTTAGAAAAGCGAATTACTGTTATATTGGTAGCCGTTGTGTTGGTGCTTTGTATAGCTATCGGTATTCCTGTGGGAGTATCACATTGTCTTGTTACCACAAGTAATTATGATGTTGCTCAAACTACTGAGGCTACCACAGAATCTGCAACCGAGCCTACCGAAACTGCACTACAGGCTGAAACTGAGACCATAAAGGTTAATACAAAAGCCCACGCAAAAAAAGATTCCGATGATGACAAACTGAAAAATACAGTTCCCACCGAATCAACGGAAACAAAGCCATCTGAAACGAAGCCTTCGGAAACTGAGGAAATTGTTTTTGCTACGGCATCAACAAATGGCGTAAAGACTTCATACCAGACTCAATGGAATCAAGGGTATATTGTTGCTGTGGATTATCCTGACACAAGCTACAGCTGTCCCCACGTTGAGCTGACTGACGAGAACAGGGATTTAGTTGAAAGGCTCTGTATGGGAGAGTTCGGCTCAGGTGGATTTAACGGTGCAGCACTTATTGCACAGGCGGTAAAAAACGCTATGGCTACATACGGTTATAAAAACGTAAAGGATGTTATAACCAATTTGCATTATACAGGAAGTACAAATAAAAAGCCTACAAAGGCTGTAAAGGACGCTGTTGTTTACGTTTTTGATATGGACAAGGACGCTGTGCAGCACAGAATTCTTTATATGTATAACCCTAAAAAGGTTAGTTCCAAATTCCACGAATCTCAAAAGTACATATGCACCTACAAGGACGTGCGATTTTTCGATAAATAAAAAGGTGATGTTATGAAAACTGCTCTTGTTACAGGAGCGTCACGGGGTATCGGCTCTGCTGTAGCTGTTGCTCTTGCCCAAATGGGATATGCTGTAGTTATCAACTATATGAAAAGCAAGGACAGAGCTGAAAATTTGGCTAAGGTTATAACAGACAGCTACAAAACTCCCGCTCTGGCTTTACAGTGTGATGTATCCGACAGCCAACAGGTTGCCAAGATGTTTTCAACCATAAAGGAAAACTTTGGCGGTGTAGATGTTCTTGTGAATAATGCAGGGGTATCCTCCCAAAAAATGCTCACCGATATATCTGTTGAGGAATGGAAAAAGACAATAGGCGTTAATCTTGACGGAGCATTTTATTGCAGTAAAGAGGCACTGCCTTATATGATTTCAAAAAAGCAAGGCTCAATTATAAACATCAGCTCTATGTGGGGGCAGGTGGGAGCATCCTGTGAGGTTCATTACAGCACCGCAAAGGCAGGACTTATCGGCTTTACAAAGGCACTTGCAAAGGAAGTTGCTTTGAGTAATATTCGTGTAAATGCCGTTGCTCCCGGAGTTGTTATGACCGATATGATGAGCAGTTTTGATGAAAATACCGTTGCTGAGTTGAAAGAGGAAACACCTTTGCAAAGGTTGGGCACACCTAAAAATATTGCCGACGCAGTTGCCTTTCTGGTATCTGATAAAGCAGAGTTTATTACAGGACAGGTTTTAGGGGTAAACGGGGGATTTATAATTTAATGGAAAATTGAAAATGGAAAATGGAAAATTATAGACGTGTAGAAAAATTCATATATAAATAAACTTTTATTCCCGACCAAATCTATATTCCGCCTACGGCAGACATTGTTTGAGTTATTTGCATAAAAATTTTAAATTAAGTCCTGACATACGATAAGGGGAGTGACACAATTGCGAAAGACAGATAATAGTCATATAATAGTAAATGCTTTTTTTATTTTTGCTTTTTCGCTATTTACAATAGTTTTGTGTTTTATTCTATTCAATAACCTTGGTAGTAATGCGATTGCTGACTGGGATGAAGCGCGCCACGGAATTAATGCATATGAGATGGTAAAAAGTAACGATTGGGTTGTAAGCACATATCAATATGAATCTGACTTGTGGAATTTAAAGCCTCCTTTTAGTTATTATTTAATTGCATTATCGTATAATATATTTGGTTTCAATGCTTTTTCTTTAAGGCTATATTCTGTAATATCTTTACTACTTGTTTTTTTTATTTCTTCTTATTTACTATATAAATATAGTGGAAAAATTGCTGTATGCGTATTCGGAATTTCATACCTATCATTTGGGGAATTCTTTTTTGGACATTGTGGTCGCACCGGAGATGCTGATGCCTTATTTTTACTTTTATATCTTCTCGCAATGGTATCATTAGTTTTTTCAAAGCACCATCATTGGACACTATACATATTTGGACTTTGTTTTTCTTTTGCTTTTTTAACAAAAAGTTTTCATGCGGCACCGATATTATTGATAGGTATTGTATATATTATTATAAGCAAGTTATTTAAGAATTTGAAACTCAAAGAATATATCCTTTTGGGTGTTTGCTTGGTTGTCCCAATTTTGATTTGGGCGTTTTTTAGATACTTATCTGATGGAATGAGTTTCCTTGGGAGTATGTTTGGCGTTGATGTAACCAACAGAATGGAAAATGGCGCAAGTAACGGTGGATCGTATTTTGGTTTCATAAAAGCGTTAATAACAAACAGACCTACTCAAATACTAATTGCAGTAGTTATTCTGTGCTATATTATTAAGGTAATTATTAATAAATCTATGAAAATAAGGCTTAATAATTTTCAAATTGTTTTAGTAATATGGTTTTTAGTGACGCTATTGTTTTTCAGTCTAACAAGAACTATTGAGTTTTGGTATTATTATCCATCATTTTTGTGCTTAATCTTATTAGCGGCATCTATGTTGAGTAATCTATTCTCAGAAATCATTAAAATAGGTATAAGTTCAAATAAGATAGTTTTTGCAAGTATGTGCTTATTAGTTATTGTGTTTATAGGTGTTAGCACAAAAAATATTTACGGAAATATACAAGAAACATTTCAAATTCGAACTACCGAAGCGCAGAACGCAATTACAAATTTTTCTGATAATTATCCAAATTATGATAGTTTCGATTGTTACTTTATTAAAAGCAAAAGCGAAGATCCTTATCCACTTGAAATAAAAGAAGGTGTTTGGGAACAGTGCGATGTATTATGCGCTGAATTATATGGAGATTATAAGTGTTTAAATGGAGATGTTAATTGTTTTATTCAAAATGAAAAATCGTTGCTTTTTATAGAGAAAACACTTATGGATAAATATGAGGATGTACTTAATAAAATCCGAAGATATGAAGTATCTGATTATTACGTTTTTATACACTAAATTAATCAATAGTATTATTGGGTGAATATTAGTTTAATTATCTCAGCACATTGTGTTGTACAAACAATAAAGGGGCAGAAAATGAAACCTAAACGACTTCATTTTCTGCCCCTATATTTTTGTTTTATTATTTTTTGAAAACAAATAGAAAATTCAACAATATCCGCCAACGGTGGCATATAGATTCTGTCGGGAACTAAAGTTTATTTATATATGTATTTTTCTACACGTCCACAATTTTCCATTTTCAATTTTCAATTTGATTAATGATTATTCCGTTAATTTTAGAGTTCACTTTGTTGTAAACATTCTTTGCCGTTACCTCAAAATCACTTATGCCTGTGTGATTTGACAGCAAAACAACCTTTTCAAAATATTCTGTGTTAATATAAACGTACCCCGAGTGCAGAACAGTTGCGCCCTCGCTGTAGATAGTATCGCCGTTTATATAGAAACCGTAGTTATAATGGCTTGAAGAGTTTTCGATTGTATCTAAGCAATCATCTACAATTTTGTTGTACAAAATACCGTCGCAAACCTTTGCTAAATCTTCTGCACTTGACTGAATCCCCATTGTTACATACATTACGTAAGGGTTGTTTAAAATGGGAAAATCTTCTTGATTTCGCCATTCCTTGTTGCTTTCATTATAACCGTTTTTGTTACCTTTGGTGCTTATCATAGAAGTGTTTTTTAGCCCCAAAGGCTTGATGACGCTTTCTTTGATATAATCAAAGGCAGACTTGTTTGTGATTTTTTCGATTACTTTTCCTAAAATGTAATAGCAGGAGTGGGAATAACAGTAATCTCCAACTTCATTTTCAGGACCTTTTGTTAAAATGTAATCAAGTACCTTTTGGCTGATTTTTGGATTGTCAGGATTTTTATTCACCATTTTTCCAATCTGTTGCGCAAAGCTTTGATCTTCGGACAGATATGAAGTATATGAGCCAAAGCCTGCCGTCATATCAAGGAGATTTGCGATTGTTATTTCCTTGTATTCCTTTTTGTTATATTCCGGAAAAAATTTATCCAGGGTGTCCGATAACTCCAATTTTCCGTCACTGTTCAGCTTCATAACGGCAAGTCCTGTGAAAATCTTGCTGACTGAACCTAACTGGTAAACATAATCATTGTTAAGCTTTTCGTTTTTCTTTTTGTCTGTATATCCGTAGGATTTCATAAAAATATCCTGCTGGTTAAGCCCTGCATATGCAGTGCCAGAAAATTTACTCTCAGCTAATTCCGTGTCAGTGTTGTCTGACACTTCCTGTATCTGAGCGTCGGTTAGTTGAATGTTTTTAAGGTCGATAGTCTGAGCTTCCCCGTTGCAACCTGCAAAACAGGATATTAGCACTGTTAATGACAGAATACCGGCAAAAAGCCTTTTACACTTCTTCATAATAGACCTCTTTATTTTGACAGCGCTTTTACAATTTCGCTGATATACATTTTGTGGAAATCATTTTCCGGATACCACTTTGCAACATCATCATCGGCGATAATGCTTTCGCTGTTTAAAAATTGGCTGTACATTTTTTTGCAGATTAGCACAAGCTTTGCCTCTTCAAAATATGGAGCTTTTTCGTCATAGCAGGGTGTAAGTCCTGTTTCCTTTGCTTTGTCGTAATCTCTACCGCTTTTTGAACCGCAGAATTTCAGTGCGTCTCTGTAGCTTTCCTCAAAAAAGCTGAGGGAATAATATTCTTCATTTTCCATTAAACCGAAGGTGTATCGCTGTGGGCGGATAAATGTAAAAGCAACAGGCTTTCCCCACATAATTCCCACACCGCCCCAAGAGGCAGTCATTGTGTTGCACCTTTCCCTGTCCTTTGCAGTTACCAAAGCCCAGTCACTTCCGATTAATTCAAAAGGGTTTGAGGTTAATTCACTTGGTTTGATTTCCTTAAAATCTGACATAATAAGCATCCTTTCATAATTAAAGAGTTAAAAATTATATAATACATTCTATCACCTGT
>CAMFQG010000099.1 GCA_945980035.1 uncultured Clostridia bacterium | reverse complement strand
GTCCGGTGCGCTGGAAGTACGTTCTTCTGCACAACACTTCCATCTCGTCGCCTGTGTTCACGTAAAGGGGAAATCTATCATCATCGCTCCTCCCTAAAAATGCTCCACTGGAGCATTTTCTTAACGGTCGACTTCGAGTCCCTTAGCGCATAACAAAAAATATGGACACCCCTTTGGGTGTCCATATTTTTTGGTGCGCTGGAAGGGACTCGAACCCCCGACCTTTTGGTTCGTAGCCAAACACTCTATCCAGCTGAGCTACCAGCGCATATGCGGTTACTTTTGCGACCGCCTGTATATAATATCACTTTCTTTTGAAAAAAGCAAGTCCTTACAGCAAATTTTTATATTTTTTTGCCTGTCTGCTCTTGGTATTCTTCCCTCAGTCTTTGCCAATACTCTTTGTCTGCGTCTGTTATTTTCCTTTGCACAGTACATGGATTTCCAAACGCTATACAATTATCGGGAATATCCTTTGTCACCACAGAGCCTGAGCCTATAACAACATTACTGCCGATTGTAACCCCCGGATTAATGGTTACTCCTCCCCCAATCCAAACATCATTGCCGATTTTTATCTCCTTTGCTACCTCTAAGCCTGTTTTTCTAATCTCAGCATCAATAGGATGACAGGCTGTATAAATACCGCACATAGGTCCTATCAGCACATTTTCGCCTATCGTTACCTTTGCACAGTCAAGAACGTGCAAATTATAGTTTGCATAGAAGTTATTGCCCACAGAAATATTTTTTCCATAATCACAGTAAAAGGGCGGTTCAATATACACCATTTCCTCTGTTGAGCCTAAAATACTTCTTAATATCTCTATTCTCTCCTTTAGGTTATCCATTGTTAAGTTGTTGAATTTATATAGCTTGAGTTTGCACTCTTTCATATCCTCGCGCAGGCTGTCATCCAAAGCATGATACAGTTTTCCGCTAATCATTCTTTCCATTTCAGTCATGAAAATCACCTCATCTATATATTACCACATTTATAAATAAAGTAAAGGAAATAAAGCTATCTCCTGCAATTTTTGCAGGAGATAGCTTTAAGTAAATGCAATTTTTTCAACAACAAGCTTTTTATATTCTAAAAACTTCTCCGTTAGGGCGAAGTCATTTGAACGTGGCTTTTTCTCGTCAATAACGATTTCGTCGGTTATATTACCGGGCACACCCGATAAAATATAAATTCTGTCGGAAAGCAAAATTGCCTCGTCAATATCGTGAGTTATGAACAAAGTGGAAAGCTTTATTTTCTCCATAATATCAAGATACCACTTGTGCATACTGCTTTTTGTGATAGTATCAAGAGCAGAAAACGGCTCGTCCAACAAAGCAACTCCCTTTGACGCCAAATAAGTTCTAAGCAGAGCTGCTCTCTGACGCATACCACCCGAAAGCTCATCGGGATACTGCATTTGCGTTCCCTCAAGTCCAAATTCCTCAAACAACGCCGACGCCTTTTTTCGTGCCTCTTTTTTGCTTACGCCTGAAACTGTCAAAGGTAGCGCAACATTATCAACGATTTTTCTGAAAGGAAAAAGCATATCCTTTTGCAGCATATAGCTTATGGAGCCGGGCTTTCCTGTTATGTCCTTGCCGTCAAGAATAATCTTTCCACTGTCCGGTGTGGAAATTCCTGAAATTGCGTTAAACAAGGTTGTTTTTCCGGAACCGCTTATACCCAAAAGGGATACTATCTCGCCCTTTTCCAAATGGAGATTTACGTCCTTTATGATTGTTTTATTGTCAAAGCTTTTAGTTACGTTTTTTACTTCTAAAAAGCTCATAATTATGAAAGGTAATCGTTTGTAAAGCCGAAATCCTTTGGAATTTCTTTTTCAATCAGCTCATTTTCCCAGAGCCAATTATAAAAGCCGTTCCATCTGTCTGCTTCAATGTAGCCCCATTTGTCGCCGTCTGCTATATATTGCTCTGAAATCCACTCCTGGCTTGCTACAACTAAATCCTCGCTGTCTGCCAATGCGCCTGTTGTATCGCCCTCAATCAGCATCTGAGCAGCTTCCTTTGGATTATCTATAGCATACTGATAACCCTTTGCAGTTGCCTCTAAAAATGCTTTTGCTGTTTCAGGGTTTTCCTCCAAGTATTTGTTGTTTGAAATAAGGATAGGTGTGTAGTAATCAAACACACTGTCGTATGATGCAAAGTCAAAGAAATCAACATCAACATTGTTAAGCTCGGCATTTATACCGCCCCAGCCGTAGAATACCCAAACTGAGTCAGTTTGTTTCTCCTTTAGTGCATTTGCTTCGTCGGTAATTGTATTTGGAATCAGATTTTCCTCAACCTTTGACCAATCGCCTCCGTCTTTCTCTACAAGATGCTGTAACATTGCAAGCTCAATTGGGCTGTCCCAGGTTGCATAAACCTTGTTTTCCATACCCTTTGGTCTGTCTAAGCCCTCACCCTTACGGCTCATAATACCGGAAGTGTTGTGGTTCAGAAGTGCCGCTACAGCAGTAACCTCAAGTGGCTCGTCTATTACAAAATTCGCAGCCAATGTGTCCTGTGCGTCAATAGCAAACTGCGCCTGATTTGTAGCACACATTGTTGTTGCTGAGTTTTCCGCAGGCTGTACAATAGTTAATTCAATACCTGCTTCCTCATAATAACCCTGCTGTTGAGCTACATAAAAACCTGTGTGGTTTGTGTTAGGTGTCCAGTCAAGGCAAAGAGTAATTTTTTCAAGTTCATCTGTTGTTTTTCCGCTGTCAGCTGTACAGGCAGCGAAAGACATTATCATTAATACTGACAGCAATAGAGCTACTAACTTTTTCATTTTAATCATCCTTTTAATTTATTTTTTGTTTTGTCCGTCTTAACCAAGGCATAGCAAGCCGTTGAATAAGGGCTACAAGCAATATCAAAAGCAAACTGATTATACATATAAAAATTATAACCGCAAACATTTTATCAAAGGCATAAGCTTTTTTCACTCGTGTCATATACACGCCCAGTCCCTCAAAGCCGCCCAGCCACTCGGCGATAACCGCACCTACAATAGCATAGGATGCTGAAATTTTCAGTCCGGCAAAAAACGACGGTAAAGCCGTAGGGATTTTTACGATATAAAATGTTTGAAACCTGTTTGCTTTCATTGAACGCATCAAATTTACCTGGTCTTTATCTACACTTTTAAATCCATCAAGCAAGCCTATTGTAATAGGGAAAAATGTAGTTATTACAACAAGAGTAATTTTCGGTGCCATTTCAAATCCCATCCACAGAACAAGCAACGGTGCAATAGCAACTGTGGGGATAGTTTGGCTCAGAACCAAAAGCGGATAAAATGCGTTGTATAAAAATTGAAATCTGTCCATTAAGCTTGCAATAATAAAGGCAAAGGCAATACCGATTAGCAGTCCGTACAAAGCCTCCTGCAAGGTTATCTGTGCGTGGGTTAATAACAAGGGAAAATCATTTACAAATGCAGTAAACACATCCACTGGCGACGGCAACATAAATGCCGGCACAATTTCTCCCTCACAAACAAACAACCATATTCCCACTATTACCGCCAATGCAAGCAACGGAGCGACTTTATAGGTGGTGTTTTGTAACTTTCTTTTCAATAGTTAACTCACTACCCTTCGGATTGCATACAACCTTAACATATGCGCTGACACTTGGAGCACCTGCTTTGATTGCGACCTTCTGGCAATTAGCAACGATTTCCATTAACTCATCATAGCTTTCGCCCTCGATTGTTGTTTCAAAGGGTCCCACATAATAATTAAGTCCTGTTGACTTAATGTAGTCGATTACCTGATCAACAATTCTTACAACTTCCTCCTCGGTATCTACCTTTGGCAGAACCTGAATTGCAACACTTGCGTACATAATTATTACCTCCTAAAATTTTATAACATCAAAAAACAAAGCACTATGCGACGCATAGTGCTTAAAACTCATATACTACAAGCTCCCTACGTCGGCATTACCCGAATCAGGTTAAGGGTCAAAGGTACACACCTTTTTCTCAGCTGTTTTTACAGCTCCCCTGTGTTCTGTTTTTTCAGTGACATAATACTACAAAATTTTACTCTTGTCAACAAATCACTTGATAATTTTCAAAGAAATATCAAAAGCCTTTACGGAATGTGTAATTGCACCCATTGAGATAATATCTACTCCTGTCTGTGCAATATCGTATAGAGTTTCGTCTGTAATACCGCCTGAAGCCTCAAGCTTAGCTCTGCCGTCGGTAATGGCAACAGCCTCTCTCATATCCTCACAGCTCATATTATCAAGCATAATTATATCAACCTGTGCGTCAAGCGCCTCTCTCAATTCCTGAAGATTGCGAACTTCAAGCTCAATCTTAACAGTGTGGCCTAACTTAGCCTTTAAGGTTTTTACCGCATTGGTAATACCGCCTCCTGCGTCAACGTGGTTATCCTTTAACATTGCACAGTCGGAAAGGTTGTAACGGTGGTTTCTGCCTCCGCCTACTGTTACCGCATATTTTTCAATAGGACGAAGTCCCGGCAAGGTCTTTCTTGTGTCGGCAATAGTAGCATTGGTACCCTCAATAAGCTTAACAGCTCGGTTTGTTGCAGTAGCCACACCGCTCATATGCTGGATAAGATTAAGAGCAGTACGTTCACCTTTCAGAATATTTTTTGTTTTGCCGTACACCTTTGCAATAATATCGCCCTTTGTTAAAACATCTCCGTCCTTTTTGAAAACTTCCGCTTTAAAATCAGGCTGTAAAATTTCAAACACCCTCAGCGCAATATCAAGACCGCACAGCACGCCGTCAGCCTTTGCGATAAATTGGGCAGAGCCTTCCTGTTCATCAGGAATAAGGTAGTCCGTTGCAACGTCAACATAGTTAATGTCCTCAAGCAACGCATTATTAATCAGATTATCAACGTAAATTTTATTTAGCATCATAGGTTTATTCCCTCTCTTAATTCATCAAGGATAATTCCTGCGCAGATTGCAATAGAACGAGCCTCAACATAGTCTGACGTAATTTCATAATTACCTGTAATAAGCATATTTACAATCTCATCTACCCGCCTGAAGCTCTCCTGATATTTTTCAGGCTTTGGAATTACAAAGTAGGTGTCCTGCATAATCTCTCTTATTTCGGTGCGGATACCCTTTGGCAGTTTATTGCCGTCAACGGCTACCAATTTCGGTGCATTTCCAATCGGCTTTCTGCCGTACTTATTAATCTTGTACATCATATTTTCCGCTGCTGTTCTTGAATAAACAAGAGCCTCAAGCAACGAATTACTTGCAAGTCTGTTTGCACCGTGCACACCTGTGTGAGAGCACTCCCCTGCCGCGTACAGCCCCTCAACATTTGTGTGGGCATTTATGTCAACATTAATTCCGCCCATAAGGTAGTGCTGGCAAGGAAATACAGGAATTTTATCCTTTGTCATATCCACGCCTTCCTCAAGACATCTGCTGTAAATCATAGGGAATCTCTCTTTGATAAATTCAGCATCCTTGTGAGTAATATCAAGATAAAACTTTTCGCTGTGAGTCTTTATAGATTCCCTGATAACAGCATTTGACACAACATCTCTCGGGGCAAGCTCTCCCCTTGGGTCATAATCAAAGGCAAACCTTTCACCGTTACAGTTAACGTAAATTGCGCCCTCGCCTCTTACTGCCTCTGAAATCAGAAAACGCTCACGTTCACTGTCTGCGGCAAAAGCAGTTGGGTGGAACTGTATTCTTGACAGGTGTTTAATCTCTGCTCCAAGCATATGTGCAAGGGCAATACCGTCACCTGTTGCTATGGCTGAATTTGTTGTGTATTTATACACTCTGCCGATACCGCCTGTTGCAAGCAACACAAAACGACTGCCCACCTGGATAATCTCGTTATTCTGTAATAGTCCCAGATAAAAGCCGTTTTCAACCTTGTCAATCTCATAAACAAGGGTGTTTTTCATCATATCTACATTTTGCTTCTTCATAACAGCTTCAATAAGCTTATCCACAATAGCTTTGCCTGTAGAGTCCTTATGGTGAACAATTCTGTGACGTGAATGTCCTGCTTCAAGTGTTTTGGACAGCTCTCCCGAAGCTTCTTTGTCAAATTCAACGCCGATTTCCTTTAGCTTCAATACATCGTCAGGACCTTGTGCAACAAGCTTTTCAACAGCAGATAAATTGTTCTTAAACTTACCTGCAATCAAAGTGTCGGCAATATGCAATTTAAAGTTATCGTGATCCTTATCAAGCACCGCCGCAACACCGCCTTGGGCAAGGGATGAATTGGAAAGCTGGAATTCACGTTTGGAAACAACTAAAACAGAAATATCATCGCTATATTGTAATGCTGCGTACAATCCCGCTACGCCTGCACCAATAATAACAACATCATATTGTTTTTTCATAAATAACGACCTCTGCTTTTTATTTACAAATTTCTCGTAATATATCTGTCTCTTATACACATCTGACGCTGCCGACGAAGGCTTAGGTG
>CAMFQG010000098.1 GCA_945980035.1 uncultured Clostridia bacterium | reverse complement strand
CACCTAAGCCTTCGTCGGCAGCGTCAGATGTGTATAAGAGACAGTATAAAAACAGGAGGACAACTAAATGAAAAAAAGAATTATCAGTGCAGTTCTCGTTGTTTGTATGATGCTTTCAAGCATTATCGCAGCAAATTACTCGGTTAACGCTGTGGCTACCGACAACAAAGAAGTATCCGCCAATGTGGATACTAACAGCACCGCCGCAGGTTACAACCTTGCAGACACTGTTGATGACGGTGTTATTCTTCAGGCTTGGAACTGGTCATATAAAAACATTGAAGCTAAATTGGAACAGCTTGCTTCCTTAGGCTACACCACAATTCAGGTTTCTCCGCCTAATACAATTAAGGCTGATACCGCAGGTGTAAAGGTTTATTACGGACCTACAGGTGAAACAGGTTGGTGGATGTACTATCAGCCGGCAGGTTTTCAGCTTAACGAACAGCCTAACAACGCACTTGGCGTAAAGAGCGAGCTAAAGAGTCTATGCGATAAAGCTCACAGCTTAGGTATGAAAATTATTGCCGATGCAGTTATCAATCACCTTGGTACAAACGGAGACGAAAGCGCAACAATGCTTGCAAATCCAAACACTATCGAGCATGTAACTCCAATGGCATGGACTTATGCAAAGGATATTATGGAGGCTAACGCATTCCATAACCCATTCTTTGATATGCAGTACAAAGAAGATCCAAGCCGTTTTACAAAGGACGAAAGTGTTTACGATATGACAAGGGGCGCTACTTCTCACCTACCTGACCTTGACACAAGTAATCCTGTTGTTCAGAATGCAATATTAAACTACTTTAAAGAATGTATAGACACAGGTATTGACGGTTTCCGTATTGACGCTGCAAAGCACATTGAAAACCCTGATGACGGTCAGTACGCTTCTGACTTCTGGCCTGTTGTTGTAGGCGGTGCTAATGAATACGCCAAGACAAAATATAATAAGGATATGTTCTACTACGGTGAAATTCTAAACAGCTGTGGTGTTGACAGACCATACTCCTCATATTTAAAATATTTTGAAATTACAGACAGCTCAACATACTACGGAATTTTCGACGCAGTAGGCGGTAACCCTTCAAGATATCAAGGTGGATACTCAAACGGTATGACTGCTAAAAATGCCATTACCTGGTCTGAGTCCCACGATATTTATATGGACGCAGTAAGAGACAACGCTGTTCTGCCTACTAATACTATCAACAAGAGATGGGCTTTGGCAGCTGCAAGAGCAAACACAGCAATGTATTTTGCACGTCCAAGCGATCCATATTCAACTGTTTTAGGTGATGCTGACGACGGATCCTGGAGCAGCACAGAGGTTAAAGCTATTAACCAATTCCATAATGCTATGGCAGGAGAAGGCGAATATATTTCAAATTCCGGAAACTTTGCATACAACGAACGCGGTACTTCCGGTATAGTTATCGTAAACTGCAAAGGCAACGGTGCAAGCGTAAACATTCCTGTTCATACACTTGAAGCAGGAACATATGAAGATAAAATTACAGGTGCAACCTTCACTTGTAACGGCAGCACTTTGACAGGTCAGATGGGCGCAACAGGTATCGTAGTTCTTTTCAACGATTCTGAGCCAAAGGTTAATTCCGACACTGTCAGCGGCAAATATTATACAGATGCAGTTACTATAAAATTGACAGCTAAAAATGTTGATAGAGCAACATATGAGTATAACGGAAGCACTCCTGTTGAGTTTACAAGCGGACAGTCAGTTACAATCGGTTCCGCTGAGGACACAAAGGGCGCAACATATAATGTAACTATTAAGGGTTATGTTGGCGGTCAGGTTGCTTGCGAGACAACATATGTATATACAAAGGCTGAAAGGCCTGCTTCATACACAGTAACATTCAGTCCTAACGGTAAGTGGACAGGATCATCGTTCTACTGCTATGCTTGGAATGATGCTTCTGATACCGATCCTACCTGGCCCGGTTCACCGATGACTGCAAATGGTGACGGCACATATTCCTACACAGTATCAAGCGATTGTAACAAAGTAATCTTTAACACCGGTAACAACGGAAAACAAACACTTGATTTAGAGTTAAGCGATTCTGCCATATACACATTAAACGGAAAGACAGCTACAAATTCAGGCGGTACAACCTGCTATGATGCAGATATTACTCCATTAGGCAATACTGATCCTACGTATTATCCGGGTGTTACAGAATCAATTTATGCTAAAGGCGACGTTAACAGAGATGAAGCAGTAAACATTTCCGACGTTACTGCTATTCAAAAATATCTTGTTTTACTTGAAACTTTTGACAGAGAACAGATAGGTTTAGCTGACTTTAACAAAAGCGGTAGAGTTACAATTAAAGACGCTACTGATATTCAATACAGTATTTTAGGATAATTTCTAAATAGAATTAGGGGCTTTCATAAAGAAAGCCCCTTTCTTTTTTGCTGTTTACTATTGCAAACAGTTTTGTGTGCCCCTAAAAACGAAACGAGGGCAATTCCACTAATCACATTATATGCAAAAATTCAAAAATTATTCATTATTATTTATCAAAGTTAATGGGTCAACATATTGATTGCCAACCTTGATTGCAATATGAATATGAGAATCATCCATTACTTCTCCGGGTACAGTGCCGACTGTTGCGATTATGTCACCGGTGGATATTTTCTGCCCCTTGCTAACCTTTACATTATCCGATAAACCGCTGTAATATGCTGTGTAGGTAGCAGATTTTACTACTACAGTTTGTCCTAAAATATCATCCTTATACACTTTCTCAACCTGACCGTCACCCATTGAATAAACATTATCGCCTACGTTGCATTTAAAATCCACGCCTGTATGTGCTTCCCATTGATTCAATGTTTTGTTGTAAACAGTTTCCTCGCTGTATTCCTTTTGTACAGTTGCCTTATCAAGAGGATAAGACAGGTTTGTGTTTACCGTCAGCATAGTTTCCAATGCTGTTTTCGATTCGGCAGTTTCTGTTGAAGGAACTGTGGCAACAGTTGTAGGTACAGTAGTTTCCACTGTTTCTTCTGTTGTAGCCTTTTGCTTTTTCGTTTCCTTTTCAGTTACTCCTGTAACAACTCTGTTTACAGCCTGCGTGGGTGTGGTTTGATCCTTTACGGCACCGCCTGTCATATTTGTATATGTTGAATATGCTGCCATTCCCACAGCAACAAGGCATATTGAAAATGCAGTATAAAAACCTATACGTTCTTTTTTGCTTCTTTTTCTTTTTTGGTTATACATACTCATAAAAGCACCTCCAATAGTATTATTGGAGGTTTAACTTTTTTTATACAACAAAAAAAGAACAGTATAAATTTACTGCTCTTTTCCTTTGGAAAAAATACATCCGCAAAAATTTTGCCTATACAGATTATATTCTTGTGAAAGCTCAATAGACCGCTTATAACCGTTTTTCTTTTTAAAGTCCGAGGGTAGATAATTGACACCGTATTTTTTGCCGATATTCTCTCCTATAGTGTTAATTATTTCAGCATTTTTTAGAGGAGAAATAGTAAGTGTAGTGGCAAAATAGTCAGCGTTTATTTCCTTGCAATACCTTGCTGCTTCCTCAAGGCGAAGGTTAAAACAGATTTCACACCTTTTCCCTCTCTCAGGTTCCTTTTCATAGCCTTTTACTGCATCAAAGAATACATTTGGATTATAATTACCCTTGATAAGCTCTACTTTATTTTTAGTGTTTAAGGTGTCTATAAGCCTTTGTTCCTCCTGTAGTCTGTATTCGTACTCGGACTCAGGACTGATATTGGGATTATAGTACAACACCTTAATGATAAAATACTCTGATAAATATTCAAGAACATAGCTTGAACAAGGAGCACAACAGGCATGCAATAGCAAGGTAGGGACTTTGTTTCTGCATTGATTTTCGGCAATTAAACCATCCATTTCCCTTTGATAGTTTCTGCTCATAGACCAATATACTCCAAAATTCCATCAGCTGTTTTAACAACTGCAGGCGCACCTGCAGACAATAATTCCTCTCTGCCGCGAAATCCCCATTCAACACCCAGCATATCCACACCGGCATTGTTTGCGGTAAATACATCAACATCGCTGTCGCCTATATATAGGCAATCCTCACGGTTAAATCCAAACTGATTTAACATGGCATTAAGGCTTGTTCCGTCAGGCTTTTTAGGATATTCAGGCTTCTTGCCCCAAGCGGCTGAAAAAGTGTGATTTGGATAAACCTTTTTCAAAATATCATCTACAAATTCATCAGGCTTGTTTGAAAGAACAGCCGTTTTTATGTTTGCCTCTGCAAGTTTATTAAGCATTTCAGCGCATCCGTCATAGGACGCAGTGTTATCGTTGCTGTGGATTTTGTATTCCTTGTCAAAAACACTTTCTACAATATTATACAATTCTTGATTATCAGCTTTTTCGCCCATTGCTCTTTTAATCAGCATATCTCTGCCATTACCAACGAATACTTTGTATGCAGAAATTGGGTGAGTAGGCAAGCCCGCAGTTTCCAATCCCTTATTTGTAGCATTAGCCAAATCAGTAAGAGAATCCACCAAAGTGCCATCCAAGTCAAATACCAATATTTTATATCTACACATTTTAAAAACCCTTTTCCTGTTCTAATAAAATTGCCCTGCAAGGAGCTGCCTCGCATCCGTCAAGGCGAATCGGGAACGCGCAAAGTGTATAATCACTGCCGTCCTTTATATTTTCCAAATTCAGTCCTTCAAGTACAGCTACTCCGCTTCTTGCAAGAATCAAGTGCGTTTTATCCTCTTCAAACTCAGCAGAAATAGAGGGTGCATCTGTTCCCACAAGAACAAGACGGCTGTCAGCAATTACCTGTGCCGCAGATGACAACAAATAGCTGTTACCGCTACCGTGAATAAGTAGTCTTTTCTTGCAGTAAGGAAGGATTTTTTCCATATCCTCTCCGGTGATTAAATCATTAAAGGTTAACACAGTACACTGTCCGTAGAAAGTAGCAAGCCTGATATTGTCAATGGTCTGTCCGTCCTTATCGTAATGAAAAGGGGCGTCAATATGAGTACCCGTATGAGTGCACATTGAAAATCGACTCAAATTATACATATCATCATTATCAATAGATTTAACGAACTCTACTTCTGTTTTCGGATCTCCCTTAAATGGCGGTGAATCCATAATGTTTCTGCTAATATCATAAATATATATAACAATCCCCTCCTTGCCCCTAATATTATACCATAAAAATTTTTACTTACAAGTATGTAAACATAAAAATAGCTCCGCAGTTTCCTGCGGAGCTAAAAACTATTTGCTTATGCTTCTTTAACAATAATCAACTTTTTAGTTGAAAGGTTAAAAGTAAATGTGTATGTACCGCCTGTAGCTGTTAGCTTACAGTTGCCGGCACTTGTTTCCATTACCCAACCGTGCTGTGATGTTGTTGTAGTTGTATCTGCAATTGTACCGTTGTTGCCATACCAGTTTGTTCCGTCTGTAATCTTAAACTCGTATGTGCCTGCTGTTAACTGCATCTCAACTGTTGCAACGTCACCCTCTGTTGTCATTGTATTTGTCTTCCAGTTTGAGCCGTTACCATCGCTCATATGCAAACCGTATGTTACTGTCTGCTCTTCTGATGATGGCTGTGTTTCTGACTCGCTTGTTGGCTGTGTTTCAGCAGGTACAAATGTGATGATTAATTTTGATGTTGAAATTGTGTAAGCAAATGTGTATGTACCGCCTGTAGCTGTTAGCTTACAGTTGCCGTCATTTGCTGACATAACCCAACCGTGCTGTGATGTTGTTGTAGTTGTATCTGCAATTGTACCGTTGTTGCCATACCAGTTTGTTCCGTCTGTAATCTTAAACTCGTATGTGCCGGCTGTTAACTGCATCTCAACTGTTGCAACATCACCGTTAACTGTCATCGGATTTGTTTTCCAGTTTGAGCCGTTACCATCGCTCATATGTAAGCCATATTTAGTTGTCTGCTCTTCGGATGATGAAGGCTGTGTTTCTTCAGATGCTTCTGTTGTTGGCTGTGTTGCTTCAGAAGACTCTGATGTTGGCTGTGTTTCTGACTCACTTGTAGCCTGTGTTTCATCAGGAACAAATGTAACGATTAACTTTGATGTTGAAATTGTGTAAGCAAATGTGTATGTACCGCCTGTAGCTGTTAGCTTACAGTTGCCGTCATTTGCTGACATAACCCAACCGTGCTGTGATGTTGTTGTAGTTGTATCTGCAATTGTACCGTTGTTGCCATACCAGTTTGTTCCGTCTGTAATCTTAAACTCGTATGTGCCGGCTGTTAACTTCATCTCAACTGTTGCAACGTCACCGTTAACTGTCATCGGATTTGTTTTCCAGTTTGAGCCGTTAGCATCGCTCATATGTAAGCCATATTTAGCTGTCTGCTCTTCTGATGATGAAGGCTGTGTTTCTGACTCACTTGTTGGCTGTGGTTCTTCAGAAGACTCTGATGTTGGCTGTGTTTCTGACTCACTTGTTGGCTGTGGTTCTTCAGAAGACTCTGATGTTG
>CAMFQG010000097.1 GCA_945980035.1 uncultured Clostridia bacterium | reverse complement strand
ATAAAGAGCCCATAAATAAGTACTCTTATGCCTACTATTATATAATACAAGGATATTTCTAAGTGTTGACAAAATTGTCAGTAATTAGAAAAACTCTGCAAAACTGTAAATTCATCTGATTTACCTATCAAATAAAAAAATAATTTATATTGCCCGCTCAGTTGCGCCCTGCGTGCGCACGAGCGATGGCTAAAGAAAGCGCACGCACAAGATGCGCACGCTTTCTTGCAAAATATTCATTTGCATTATTCTAAATTATGATATATAATGATAAGGTATTATAAAACAAAGGAATTGATACTTATGAAAAGAACAATAAAAACTATTTCAGCGGTGCTTATGATGGCTCTGCTTGTTGCATTGACAATTATTCCGTCCTTTGCCGCAAAGGATACACTTGTAGTAAACTCACAGGACAAGCTTAATATCAAAAAGGGCGACGTAGTTACATACGAGCTTGATCTTGGAGATTGCAAAGAGGGTGTAGTAGGACTACAGGCTAATTTATTCTATGACAGCCAATATCTGAAATATGTTGATGACTCCTTAGAGTTTCCGTCTTTTGAAGTTGTTGTTTCAAATCCGTATCTTGAGAATCGCATACACTTTAACAGAACAGATGTTATAAACAAAGCTGACTTTTCAAAGTCAAAGCCTTTTGTTAAAGCCTCCTTTGAAGTTTTGAAGGGCGGAGAAACAGAGATTACTTATTTTATATCCGAGCTTTACGGTGAGGATATGACATATCTTAAAGACTTCACATTTACATATAAATTGTACGTAAATGACAAGAGAGTGTTAAAAGATGAAACTCCTGTGTTAGAACAGGATAAGGATAACTTAGACCTGTATCAGGGTGCTTTTACTAACTATGCTGACGGAAAAGGCGAGAACAACGGCTCAGGTGATTCTCACGTTTCAATAGTAGGCGAGAGTCAAAAGGTTGTACCTACAGATGTTTCACAGGGTGACGGTGAAACAGGTGGACAACCTGCAATTCTGCCTACAGTATTAGTGATATTAGGTATCGTAGTAGTGCTTGTCGGAATTATCGTTATTATCTTAGTCCGTAATATTGTAAGCAAAAAAGAAAAATAAGACTTGAAAAAATAATACTTGATAAATAAAAACGACCTTAGTTCGAAGAAACTAAGGTCGTTTTTATGTTGCGGTCGGGAAGAAAAGTTATATCTGTTTGTAGCATTTATCTGCTCGACCAAAATTTTCCATTTTCAATTTTCAATTTTCAATTAAAAACGTCACGTTGCTCCAAGCTCAATGTTTCTTTGATATGACTTCTTTACCGCATTAATAACAGTATCTTCAAGTCCGCTGTTTTCAAGAGATTTTACACCCTCGATTGTACTGCCCCCCGGTGAGCAAACGTTCTGCTTTAGAGTATCAGGGTCAATACCGCTTTCAATCAACAGCTTTGCACTGCCTAAAACTGTCTGTGCAGCAAGCTGTAGGGAAGTGTCAAAATCTATTCCGCATTCTGTACCGCCCTGCGCAAGAGCCTTGATAAACATATACACAAATGCAGGACCGCATCCGGAAACAGAACAGCCTGCGTCCATTAAGCTTTCGTCAATTTTTGTTAAAACACCTGCACCGTTCATATATTCCACAAACTCTGTAAGTTCTTTGTCGGTAGTGTTTTCACTTTTTGAATAAAGTATTTCTCCAAGTCCCACAGAAACAGGAGTGTTGGGCATAATCCTTATAACCTTAAAGTCTTTTCCTGCCATTTTTTTGATAGTTTCAATACTCAGTCCTGCCGCCATTGAAACTAAAATAACATCATCTCTTTTGCAAAGCTCCTCTGAAACAGAAGCAAGCATATCTGCCATCATCTGTGGCTTAACACCTAAAAATATGTATTTGCAGTTTTTCACAACATCAACAATATCTCCAAAATCACAGCCTAACTCATCAGAAAGCGAGCTTGCTTTTGTGCTGTCCTTGTCACAAATCAATATTTCCTTAGTGCTTTTAGCGGCAGCCTTTGCAAGCGCACCGCCCATATTTCCTGCACCGATAAATCCAAATAAATAGTTTTTCATTTTATCACCTAATATGTCCGTTTCCCTTGATAATATATTTGTAGGTCGTAAGCTCTTCCAGTCCCATAGGTCCACGTGCGTGAAGCTTTTGAGTAGAAATGCCCATTTCGCAACCTAAACCAAATTCTCCGCCGTCGGTAAACCTTGTGCTTGCATTTACATAAACAGCAGAGCTGTCAATAGCCTTTGTGAACTTGTCGGCATTTTCTTGGCTTTCGGTAATAATGGATTCGCTGTGACCTGTTGAGTGAGCGTTAATGTGGCTGATTGCCATATCTACATTGTCAACAACCTTTACTGCAAGAATGTAATCTAAAAACTCAGTATCAAAATCTGCGTCATTAGCCTTTACACCGTCAATGATTTGAGAAGCAGTTTCGTCAAGTCTAAGCTCAACCTTGTTTTCACTTCTGTTATCTACAAGAGCAGATTTCAGCATTGGCAAAAATTCATTTGCGATATTTTTGTTTACAACACAGACTTCCTCTGCATTACATACAGAAGGTCTGCTTGTTTTTGCGTTTTCAATAATTTTCACCGCCATTTCAAGGTCGGCACTTTCGTCAACATAAATATGACAAATTCCTGTGCCTGTTTGAATACAGGGAACAGTTGCGTTTTCCACGCAAGCAGAAATTAATCCCTTACCGCCCCTTGGAATAAGCAAATCTACATATCCGTTGGCAGTCATAAGCTCATTTGCACTTTGTCTTGTAGTGTCCTCAATAAGCAGTAAAAAGTCCTTGTTAAGTCCTGCCTTTTCAAGCCCCTTTTGAAGTGCATCTACAATGGCTTTTGCACTGTTGTGAGCTTCTTTTCCGCAACGCAGTATGCACACGTTTCCGCTTTTTATGGCAAGTGCAGCCGCATCTGAGGTTACGTTTGGACGACTTTCATAAATTATAGCTATAACGCCCATAGGTACGGCAGTTTTCTCTATTACCAAACCGTCGCTGCGTTTGGTGGATTTAAGCACCTTTCCTACAGGAGAGCTTAGCTTGGCTACATCTCTAATGCCCTGTGCCATAGCCTCAATTCTTTGATTGGAAAGTGAAAGTCTGTCAAGCATTACATCACTGATTTTTCCCTTTGCATTTTCCAGGTCAATCTTATTGTTTTCAATTATTGTGTCGGTGTTTTCAATCAGACTGTCTGCCATAGAAAGCAAACCGCTGTTAATTTGCTCAACACTGATAAGAGTAATTTCTTCCTTTGCCTTTTTTGCTTTGTTAAGTATTTCGTATGTAGTCATTATTTCACCCCTAAAAAACGAGTACAGATTCCTCTGCCCTCAACAATATCGTAAAGTATGTCGGGATTTTTGCCGTTGGCAATAATCATATCTATTCCGTTTTCGGTAACTGCCTTTGCGGCTTTTATCTTTGTAATCATACCGCCTGTGCCAAGTGAAGAGCCCTCGCTTCCTGCAAGGCTTTCAATCTCGCTTGTAATCTTCGGCACGACCTTGATTAATTCCGCATTATCTTCTTTGTTTGGATCTCCTGTGTAAAGTCCGTCAATATCGGAAAGAATAATAAGTAAATCGGCATTTACCTCATTGGCAACAGTAGCTCCTAAGGTGTCGTTGTCACCGATAACAATTTCATCGGTGGTAACCGTATCGTTTTCGTTTACTATGGGAATTACACCTAATTCAAGGAGTCTTGAAAATGTGTTTTTAAGGTTCTTGCCGTAGTCCTCAATAGCTACAAATGCTCCTGTTAAAAGTATCTGTGCCACTGTGTGATTATGCTCGGAAAACATTTTGTCATATGTGTACATAAGCTCACACTGACCAATTGCCGCCGCAGCCTGCTTTGTGGGAATGTCAGAAGGCTTTTCTGTTAAGCCGATTTTTCCAAGCCCCATACCGATAGCACCTGATGAAACCAAAACGATTTCATTTCCTGCATTTTTTAAATCAGAAATAACCTTGCACATTTGCTCAACTCTTTTAATATTTAAAAGTCCCGTACTGTGGGCAAGGGTAGATGTGCCTACTTTGATTACAATCCTCATATAATCCACTCCAAACTTATATAATACTAATACCTAATAAAAAGCAGACAATCTTTGCGGTCTAATTTCCGCAATACTGCGTTGTCGTCCTTGCAAGGCGTCAGCCTTGCTGCGTCCTCCGCCTTGTCTTGCGAAAATTATCCTCGCAAATATAAATCTACTTTCTATCAGGAATTAGTATAAAAACAAGGAAACGGTTAACGCTTCCTTGCATAAATATACTATCATAATTATATATTCAAGTCAATGTTATATTAAATACCTTTTTGTGCAGGGCCGTCAATCAGCTTGCCCTTGTAATCAAAACGTGACCCGTGACAGGGACAATCCCAGGTTTTTTCGTCATCATTCCATTGTAGCTGACAGCCAAGATGGGAGCATTTTACAGGAACAATATAGCATTTGCCCTCTGTATTTTTATACACTCCAACCTTTTTGCCTTTGTGATTTACAATTTCAGCAGTTCCCTTTTTAACGTCGTTTAGTGTTTTGTCAGGTACAGCAAGATAGCTTGCGGAAAGTCCCTTAACTGATTTTCCCGCTTCGTGGCAAAGCTGTGAAAAACAGGAACGGTTAAATCTTGATGGGGAGTAAATGTCGCAGTAGCTGTTTTTGTTGCCTTTTATATAGTCTGTGATTATCTGTGCGGCAACCATAGAGTTTGTCATACCCCATTTGCAAAAGCCTGTAATAACATAACGGTTATGATAAAGGCTCGAAAATCTGCCGATATAGGGAATTCCGTCAGGAGTCATTGAGTCCTGTGCCGACCAATGGGCAACCTCTTTGCAGTTTGGGAAAAACTGCATTGCAATGCTTCTTAGTTTTTTGTAGTTATCCTTTGAGTTTTGTCCTGTTCTGTGGGAGCATCCGCCCAAAAGCAGTAAATCCTCGTAACTGCGCAGGGATATTCCATCATCGTCAATGCCGTAGTACATACCCTGAATTTTCGGTGCGTTTTCCAGGGCAAGAACGTAGCTTCTTTCCTGATGTTCTCTTGCAAAATATAACCCCGGAAAGCTTTTGAAGGGAACGTGAGTAGCAAAAACTATGTGTTTAAAGCTTACAGTCCCTTTGTTAGTGTAAAGCCTGTTCTTTTTAATTCCTATAGCCTTGGTGTTTTCGTAAATTATTAATTCCTTTGAAATCTCTTCAATAAATTCAAGAGGGTTAAAATGTGCCTGATTTTTAAATGCAAGTCCAAGATTTGTTTTAAAAGGAAGTTTTAAATCCTTGACAGTTTCACAGTCAATCCCAAGCTTTCTTGCAGTAGAAGCCTCAAGCAACAGCTTTCGCTGATTATTCAGAGTGTAAAGGTAGGAGCTGCACTTTTGGTAATGACACTTTATATTGTTTTGACTGATAATTCTGTGGTAGTTTTTAAGAGCCTCAATGTTAGCCTTTGCGTATTTTTGTGCAGTGTCAAATCCAAATTCTCTGACTAACTTGCTGTAAATGATATTGTGTTGTATTGTGATTTTTGCGGTGGTTCTGCCTGTCTGTCCCTGTGCGATTTTTCCTTGCTCAATAATCGCACAGCGTATGTTGTTTTCCTTGAGCAGGTATCCGCACAAAATACCTGCCATACCTCCGCCTACTATTACAACATCAGTATTTAGATTGCCGTGTAAATAATTTCTTTGGGTTAATTTATCTTTTTGCCAAATTGAGTCCATATTATCACCATATTAAGTATGTACAATTTGGCAAGCTTTTATTTATGCAATAATGTCTTTGATAACCTCCGATGCAATAATCAACCCCATTACAGAGGGACAGAATGCAGTACTGCCGGGAGCAGGCTGATTACCTTTCTTTTCCTCTGAGGGATATTCTGACTTTATAGGTTTTTCCCTTGAATAGACAACCTTTAGGCTTTCAACACCTCGTTTTCTTAACTCTGAACGCATAATCCTTGCCAAAGGGCAAACGGAGGTTTTATAAATATCTTCAACAGTAAAGGCTGTAGGGTCAAGCTTGTTGCCTGCACCCATAGCGGAGATTATGGGAGTGTTACATTTTTTTGCCTGCATTATAAGCTCAATTTTACCTGTAACCGTATCAATAGCGTCAACAACGTAATCGCAATTTTTAAAGTCGAAATCCTTTGAGGTTTCAGGTGTGTAAAATGTTCTGTATGCGTTAACAATAACCTGAGGGTTAATTTCCAAAAGTCTTGCCTTTGCAGTGTCAACCTTGTACTGACCGATAGTTTTATGAGTGGCAAAGGTCTGTCGGTTAATATTTGTCAGGCTGAAAACATCATTGTCGATTAAATCCACAGTGCCGATTCCGCTTCTTACAAGAGCCTCAACGGCGTGTCCCCCTACGCCTCCGATTCCGAAAACCGCAACACGTGAATTTTTAAGCTTTTCCATATTTTCATTTCCGATTAATATTTCTGTCCTTGAAAACTGATTTATCATAATATCACCCAAATATCTGTTAATAACTATATAATATTACATTTTTTAAAAATTTGCAAAATATTAATTATCTGTTGACAGTTATAA
>CAMFQG010000096.1 GCA_945980035.1 uncultured Clostridia bacterium | reverse complement strand
CCGATTATTCCTAAAATCACATAAAGTAAAATCATCAAAATATCAACTATCAAATCAGCACCCCCTAAAAACAATCTAACATATAAATTATATAAACAAATTCGACAAAAGTCAACAAATTTCGTATATGTGTTTGACTATTTTATACATATAAATTACATTTAATATCTTTATCAAAGAGTGCAAAAAAGCCGGAAGTTCGTATCAATGTGAACTTTCGGCTTTTGTTATATTCGTTATTCTAATGCCAAATCAATGCCACGGCAGAATGTAAATAACTCTTAATCCTATTATTTATACGGGTTTAAGGAATTTTTATTACTATTCCCACTCGATTGTGCCGGGGGGTTTTGAGGTGATGTCATAAACAACTCTGTTTACGTTTTCGACCTCGTTGATAATACGACTTGCAACACGTGACAGCACATCATATGGAATTTTAGCAAAATCTGCTGTCATAAAATCGTCAGTTGTTACTGCGCGGATAGCGATTAGGTGGTCGTATGTTCTGTGGTCGCCCATAACTCCTACGGTTTTAACATCAGGCAAAACTGCAAAGTACTGTGATAACTCCTGTGAAATACCGCTTTTTTCAATTTCATCACGAAATACTGCGTCAGCATCCTGCAATACTTTAATCTTATCCTGTGTAATTTCACCGATTATTCGTACACCGAGTCCCGGTCCCGGGAATGGCTGACGCCATACAAGCTCTTTTGGGATTCCCAACAATTCGCCAACCTTACGAACCTCATCCTTGAACAGATCGCATAAAGGTTCAATAACATCATCGAATTTAATATCGTCAGGCATTTTAACTTTATTATGGTGAGTTTTAATCTTGTCGGCATCGCCCTTTCCGCTTTCAATGCAGTCAGGATAGATAGTGCCTTGTGCGAAAAATCCGCCTTCGGCTTCCTCCCTAATCTTGTTCCAGAATACATTATAAAACTCTCTACCGATAATTTTACGTTTCTTTTCAGGATCTGTAATACCCTTTAGCTTAGAAACAAATTCTTCACCGCAATTAACACGGACAAAATTCATATCAAAGAGTTTTGTAAAGGTTTGCTCTACAAAATCACCTTCATCCTTACGCATAAGTCCCTGATCAACAAAGACACAGGTTAGCTGCTTGCCCACTGCTTTACTCAGCAATGCTGCGGCTACCGATGAGTCAACACCGCCGGAAAGTCCTAACACAACCTTTTTATCGCCTATTTTCTTTTTCAATGCAGCGACAGTGTTCTCGATAAAGCCTTCCATCTGCCAATTTCCTGCACACTTACATACCTCAAATAAGAAATTCTTTAGAATATCCTTACCAAACTGTGTATGTGTTACCTCCGGGTGAAATTGAACTGCATAGATATTTTTCTCAACATTTTCCATTGCAGCACAAGGGCAATCTGCACTGTGTGCAGTAATTTCAAAACACTTTGGTGCTTGGCTGATATAGTCAGTATGGCTCATCCATACAACACTGTCAGTTGGTACATTTTTAAAGATAAGGCTGTCGTTTTTAGTAACAGTCATTTCAATTTTGCCGTATTCACTGGTAGTTGCATTTTCTACCTTACCGTCGCACATCCATGAAATGAGCTGACAACCATAGCAAATTCCCAATACAGGAATACCTAAATTAAGTATTTCCTTGTCATAATGAGGGGAATTCATGTCATATACAGAGTTAGGTCCGCCGGTAAAGATAATACCTTTGTAGTCAGCCTCTTTTATCTCATCAATGCTGACTGTATAAGGCTTAATCTCTGCATATACATTATTATCTCTTACCCTGCGTGCAATTAGTTGATTGTACTGTCCGCCAAAGTCCAGGACAAGTATTTTTTCTAATTCAAGGCTCATAATTACACCTCAATTATCTATAAATAATATCTTCTCTTGAAGGGCCGTTACTTACCATACCGATATGTACACCGATTTCCTTTTCGGCAAATTCAATGTACTCTCTGCACTCTTTCGGCAAATCCTCATATTTCTTGATGCCTGTTACGTCACATTTCCAACCTTTTAACACCTTTAGTACAGGCTTGCATCTCTTTAGTTTTGTTGTACTTGGGAAGTAATCAATTACCTTTCCGTCAAGCTCATATGCAACGCATACAGGAATCTCATCAAGGTAACCAAGTGCATCAATTACTGTAAATGCAACTGTAGTAGCGCCCTGAACCTTACAGCCGTAACGTGAAGCTACAAGGTCAAGCCAACCCATTCTACGGGGACGTCCTGTTGTTGCACCGTATTCGCCGCCGTCACCGCCAAAGTTTCTCAGCTTATCTGCTTCCTCACCAAAGATTTCGGAAACAAATTCACCTGCACCTACTGCGCTTGAATAAGCTTTAACTACTGTAATAACCTCTTTGATTTCATATGGAGGAATACCGGCACCTACTGCACCGTATCCTGCGATTGTATTTGAAGAAGTAACCATTGGATAAATGCCAAAGTCAGTATCCTTTAGTGAGCCCAGCTGTCCCTCAAGAAGAATATTCTTACCCTCAGCAAGAGCATTATGTATAAACTCAAAGGAGTCACCGACATACGGAGCAAGAAGCTCCTTGTACTCCATCAGCTTATCAAAAACTTCCTCAACAGTAATTTCTTCTTTATTGTAAAGATTTTTCAGTGTTGCATTTTTTATTTCAACAGCGTGTGCAATTTTTGCTTTCAAGCTATCTACGTCATCATACAGCTCGTTAATCTGGAAACCGATTTTACTGTATTTATCTGAGTAAAAAGGAGCAATACCGCTTTTAGTTGAGCCAAAAGAGTTTTTGCCAAGTCTTTCTTCCTCATAGCAGTCAAATGCTACGTGATATGGCATAACAATCTGTGCTCTGTCAGAGATTAAAACATTTGGAGCAGGAACTCCCCTATCCTCTAACTCTTTCATTTCTTTTACGAAATTTTCTACACTGAATGCTACACCGTTGCCGATTATGTTAGTAATATTTTGATGAAAAACACCTGACGGAAGCTGGTGAAGAGCAAACTTACCGTAATTGTTTATAATAGTATGTCCTGCGTTTGCGCCGCCCTGAAAACGAATTACAACATCGCTGTCATTTGCAAGCACATCGGTAATCTTGCCTTTACCTTCGTCGCCCCAGTTAGCACCAACAATAGCCTTTACCATATTAATCACTCCTTAAAATTATACGTTAATTTCAGGTTTTTCTGTTTCTAAGTCTTTGTATTTATCAAGAACAGGCTTAACCTCTTCATTTAAGAAATCAATGGTCTGTTCCTTTGCTCTGCCTGTATATTTTTCAGGCTGTAAAATCTGTTCAAGCTCCTCTAATGTAACACCGAAAGCCTCATCGTTAGCAATTCTTTCAAGCAGGTCATTTTCCCCGCCTTCTTCTTTAATCACCTTGGAAGCTGCCATTGAGTGCTGTCTGATTTTTTCGTGAAGCACCTGACGGTCTGCTCCACGGTTTTTCACTGCGTCCATCATAATATTTTCTGTTGCCATAAAGGGAAGTTCTTTTCTCAGTCTTGACTCAATAACCTTTGGATAAACTACAAGTCCGTCTGCAACATTTGCATAAAGGTTAAGAATACCGTCAATAGCTAAGAAAGCCTCAGGAATACTCAGACGTTTGTTTGCACTGTCGTCAAGTGTTCTTTCAAACCACTGTGTAGCAGAGGTAAAATAACCGTTTAAAACGTCAACCATAACGTAACGTGACAAAGAACCGATACGCTCACTTCTCATTGGATTACGCTTATAAGCCATAGCTGATGAGCCAATCTGATTCTTTTCAAATGGCTCCTCAACCTCTTTTAAATGCTGAAGTAATCTAATATCATTTGAAAACTTTGACGCACTCTGTGCAATACCTGCAAGTACGTTTAAAAACTGCGAATCAACCTTACGGGAATAAGTTTGTCCTGAAACTGCAAAGCATCCTTTATATCCCATTTTTTCAGCTATTTTTCTGTCAAGCTCTTTACATTTTTCATGGTCGCCCTCAAATAATTCGAGAAAGCTTGCCTGAGTACCTGTAGTACCCTTTGAGCCTAAAAGCTTTGCCTTTGAAAGCTGATATTCAACATCCTCAAGGTCCAAAAGTAAATCCTGAATCCAAAGAGTAGCACGTTTACCAACAGTTGTAGGCTGTGCAGGCTGGAAATGAGTAAAACCCAGTGTTGGCAAAGCCTTATACTTGTCCGCAAATTCAGAAAGATTGCGAATAACAGTAACAAGCTTATTTCTGACTAACTTTAATGCCTCTGTCATAATGATGATATCTGTGTTATCGCCAACATAACAGGAGGTAGCACCAAGGTGAATGATACCCTTTGCGTCAGGACACTGAACACCGTATGCGTGAACGTGGCTCATTACATCGTGACGCACAAGCTTTTCCTGCGCCTGTGCAACATCATAATTAATATCGTCCTGATGTTCCTTCAGCTGGTCAATCTGCTCCTGTGTTATAGGCAAGCCAAGCTCCATTTCAGATTCAGCAAGAGCAATCCATAACTTTCTCCAAGTTCTGAATTTCATATCAGGAGAGAAAATATACTTCATTTCCTTTCCTGAATATCTTGCGGATAACGGGGATTCATATACATTTTTTTCCATTAGTCTTCCTCCTTTGAGGTACAATTATTATCAAAATTCATACCACCGCGTTCCTTGCCCTCTAAAGCATTTTTTGTTATAGGCGCAGGGTATTTACCTGAGAAACAAGCATCGCAAACTCCGATATTCTTATTACCCAGCATTTCACCTAATGAATCGGCAGGTAAATATCCTAAGGAGTCAGCTCCACTTAGTTTACATATTTCATCTATTGTGTGGTTAACAGCTATCAGCTCTCCACGTGAGGGAATATCTGTTCCGTAATAGCAAGGCCATAAAAACGGAGGTGAGCTTATACGCATATGGACTTCCTTAGCACCTGCATCTCTAAGCATATTTGTAATTCTGTCAATAGTAGTACCACGTACTATACTGTCGTCAATTACCACAACACGTTTGCCTTTTATTCTGTCTGAAATAGGATTAAGCTTAATACGTACAGATTTCATTCTTTCGCCCTGTGAAGGCTTGATAAAAGTACGTCCTATATAACCGTTCTTTACTATTCCCTTTTCATAAGGAATACCTGATTCCTCGCTGTAACCGATTGCTGCATCTATTCCCGATTCAGGCACACCGATTACCATATCAGCCTCTACAGGAAACTCTCGTGCTAATATTCTGCCTGCCTGTTTACGGGATTCATAAACGCTGATACCATCAATATAACTGTCGGAACGGGCAAAATAAATATACTCGAAAACACACAATGATTTATTACATGCTTTCTTAGGCATAATAGAACGGACACCGTTCTTATCTACTACAACAATTTCGCCTGCTTCAACATCACGTATAAACTCAGCACCGCAAGCGTCAAGTGCGGCAGATTCGCTGGCAAAAACTATACTGTTGTTGATTTTTCCCATACACAGCGGTCTGAAGCCGTGAGGATCACGAGCAGCAACCATTTTACTTGGGCTCATTACCAATAAGGAATAAGCTCCCTCTATCTTCTTTACTGCGTTTGCTACAGCGTCTTCAACCGAGTGGCATTTTAAACGCTCACGGGCAATCATATAGCATATTACTTCGGAGTCAATGGTAGTTTGAAAAATTGAACCACGCTCTTCAAGCTCTTTACGAATTTCCATAGCATTTGTTAAGTTACCGTTATGTGCAACAGCAAGTGTTCCCTTTACATAACGCATAACAAGCGGTTGTGCATTTTCAAGCACAGAGCCGCCTGCAGTGGAATAACGGACATGTGAAACTGCCATCTGTCCGTCTAATGAATCGAGAATTGAATTGTTGAATACCTCAGTAACAAGCCCCATATTCTTGTGGTAGTTAATAACACCACAATCAGATACAGCTATACCGCAGCTTTCCTGACCGCGATGCTGTAGTGCAAGCAAACCGTTATAACAGGCATAAGCCGGATTTACCGTACCGTCACCATATATACCGAAAACTCCACATTCCTCGTGTAAGCCTTCTTTTGGTAGGTTATCAAAAGTAAAATTCAAGGGTGTCACCATCCGAAAAAGTTAATTAGTTAAGACCTACACGCTTCATCATTTCAGCGTAAGCATCCTCTACGCCGCCCATATCGCGACGGAATCTGTCTTTATCAAGCTTTTCTTGAGTGTCCATATCCCAAAAGCGACAGGTGTCAGGTGAAATCTCATCAGCAAGTAAAATCTCGCCGTGGAAACGACCAAACTCAATTTTAAAGTCAATTAAATCAACATTTACTGATTTAAAGAACTCAACCATTACATCATTAATTTTATATGCCATTTCTGAAATTTTTGCAATTTCTTCCTTAGTAGCAGCTCCGATAGCATAAATCTGGCTGTCATTAATCATCGGATCGCCTAAAGCATCATCCTTCAGGCAAAACTCCAAAGTAGGACACTTCAGTGTTGTTCCCTCAGGAACACCAAATCTCTTTGAGAAAGAGCCTGCTGCCTTATTACGGATAATAACTTCAAGGGGAACAATCTCTACTTTTTTAAGAACAGTTTCTCTGTCATTTAATTCTTCAACATAGTCTGTGGGAACACCTTTAGCCTCAAGTAGCTTGAACATAAAGTTGCTCATACGGTTGTTTACAACGCCTTTGCCAACTATAGTACCCTTCTTTTCGCCGTTAAAAGCGGTTGCATCATCCTTGTAGGATACAATACAATAATCTTCATTGTCAGCTGTCTCTTATACACATCTGACGCTGCCGACGAAGGCTTAGGTGTA
>CAMFQG010000095.1 GCA_945980035.1 uncultured Clostridia bacterium | reverse complement strand
GTATTTGCTGAATTAGTCAATGTTGAAAAATCATCATATGCCCACTCACCTATTCTGTACTTATAATGTTCATCATACAGTAGTTTATTGTAATCATTGAGTTTTAAGAACGAATCGTTGCAATCGTAGTAGGATTTTATACTTTGATCAACCGTAACCTCTTTCTCTTTTGATGCGGAGTTGGTAATTGTTTCTGTCACATAGACAAACTTTAGATTAACCTTTTTAGTTAACTGCAATTTATCCAAAGAGTTTTTACCGTCTCCGCCACCGTAACACTTTATAATTAACGGGTTGAGATTGCCTCCTTCATCAATGTAATCATTATAAGAAAACTCACCGAAACAGAATTTTTCATTTTTCAGAAAATCAATATTGTCACATATTTTTACACTATCAACCTTTGTGCTGATTGAATTAGTTACAAAATCATTCATAGAAATCGGATAGAAGCTATCCCCAATATTCACTATATGGTTTTCACTGAAATCAATTCTGTTATCTATATTTGTATCTGCGTCTGTATATTCGTCATAATCTTCATAATCGAACCAATCATATATTTCCACGGCATCTTCTTTGTTACATTTTTGAATTTGAATACCCTCTGCAACCTTATATATTTCTTTTTTCGGAATATCGCTACTTATCCACATATATACCAAGTAGTCATATTCAGGGAAATACATATATAAGCGTTGATTTGCAGTAGGCTGTTCACCATAATGCTTCATTTCAACATACAATGTATCATAACCGTTAACGGTCTTACATTCAGTATTTACTACCTCGTCCTGATAATCCTTTATTTTTGTGGAATTTGAAACATCGTATAGTGCCAGAGTTATACCGCTGAGCTCGGGCGTATCCGACAATGAATCATAGTAACTAACCTTTCCATTCTTTACTGCCTTAAAGCCTTTAGGTAAATAATTAAGTTTAAAATTTACATACTCTGGACGTGATATATTATCAGACTTTGTTAACTTTAATCCCACTTCTTTTTCTAATACAATATTTTTAGCATACTTATAATCATTAGTTGCATACATACTATACAATCTTGTTCCTGCAAACACACCGAATACAGACAATACAACCAGCGCTGCCGCTACTAAAGAAATTGTTATCCTTTTAGGTGATTTTGACCTTTTTGCATTTGGTATTTCTAAAAGTTGTTCCTTAAATTCATCAGTGCATTTTACATTCGAAAATGTATCCTTATATAATTTACTCATAAATATCCTCCCTTAATACAGACTTTAGTTTCTCTCTGCCACGCATCAGGCGATTTTGGACGGCAGATTCCGATACCGATAACAGCTTTGCGATTTTCTTTATACTGTAATCCTCATAATAATACAGATGAATTGTTATCCTCAGTTTATCCGGCAACTGCATTACTGCGTTGAATAATTCGGATTGCTCTGAATATTTATCAAAATAACAAAGATTCAATTCATCGTATTCATCTAACAATGCAACCCTGCTTTTCCATGGTGATTTATAAAGATGCTTACAGTTATTAACTGTAACCTTTATCAGCCAATTTTTTATATGGGTGCTGTTGTCAAAAACTTTCTTGGAATTATACAGCTTTAAAAATGTATTCTGTACAACGTCCTCGGCATCCTCTTTATTTGAGCAATATGTAAAAGCAATACGAAAAAGAGTATCAGCATATAAATTTACCAATTCAGTATATTTTTCATTAGTCATCATTTTCTCCTTTCGCTTATTAAAAGTACTTTCACATATATTAGTCTGTAGTAAGGAAAAATATCACATTTTCAAAATATTCAAAGAAAAAAGCCCTGCGTTTGCAGAGCTTTCGTTCATTATATATTAATACATTCCGCCCATTTCAGGTTGTGGAACTGCAGGAGTGGTCGGCTCCTTAATATCTGCAACAAGAGATTCTGTAGTCAGAACCATTGAAGCTACTGAGGAAGCGTTCTGGATAGCAGAGCGTGTAACCTTTGTTGGGTCAACGATGCCTGCCTCTACCATATCAGTATATTCCTCTGTCAAAGCATTAAAGCCATAGCCAACCTTGTTAGCCTTCTTGATGTTCTCAACGATTACAGAGCCTTCAAGACCTGCGTTGGAAGCAATCTGACGAAGCGGTGCTTCAAGAGATTTTAATACAATCTGTGCACCTGTCTTTTCGTCGCCTTGTAGAGTGTCTGTATAAGCAGCAACAGCAGGAATTGTGTTCATAAGAGCGATACCGCCGCCGGCTACGATGCCTTCTTCAACAGCAGCCTTTGTAGCAGCAAGAGCATCTTCAATTCTCAATTTCTTTTCTTTCATTTCGATTTCTGTAGCAGCGCCAACCTTGATTACCGCAACACCGCCTGCAAGCTTAGCAAGACGTTCCTGTAGCTTTTCACGGTCAAAATCGGAAGTTGTTGTTTCAATCTGTGAGCGAATCTGTCCTACACGAGCCTTGATAGCCTCCTGATCGCCTGCTCCGTCAACGATAATTGTATTCTCTTTATCAACCTTAACCTGTCTTGCAGTGCCAAGCTGGCCAAGAGTAACGTCCTTTAGCTCTAAGCCAAGCTCTGATGTGATAACTGTTCCGCCCGTTAATGTTGCAATATCCTGTAGCATTTCTTTGCGTCTGTCGCCAAAGCCCGGAGCTTTAACAGCAACACTGTTGAGAGTACCGCGTAGTTTATTAAGCACTAAGTTTGTAAGAGCGTCGCCCTCAACATCCTCAGCGATAATCAAAAGCTTTCTGCCGCTTTGAGCAACAGGCTCAAGAACAGGCAGAAGCTCCTGGATTGAGCTGATTTTCTTATCTGTAATAAGGATTAGCGGATCGTCAAGCTCTGCTACCATTTTTTCTGTGTCAGTTACCATATACGGAGCAATATAGCCACGGTCAAACATCATACCTTCTACTACTTCGCTGTAGGTTTCAGCAGTTTTGCTTTCTTCAACAGTAATAACACCGTCTGTAGAAACCTTATCCATAGCCTCAGCAATCAAGTTACCGATAAATTCATCGGCAGAAGATACTGTAGCAACACGTGCAATATCCTTTGTACCGCTAACCTGCTGGCTGTTCTCAGCAAGAGCCTTTACAGCAACGTCAACTGCATTAGCAATACCCTTTTTAAGTACCATTGGGTTTGCACCTGCTGTTACGTTTTTCATACCCTCTGTAATAAGAGCCTGTGCAAGTAAAGTAGCAGTAGTTGTACCGTCGCCTGCAACGTCATTTGTTTTGATAGAAACTTCTTTTACAAGCTGTGCACCCATATTTTCAAATGGGTCGTCAAGTTCAACTTCCTTTGCGATTGTAACACCGTCATTTGTGATTAGCGGTGCGCCGTACTTTTTATCTAATACTACATTTCTGCCCTTAGGGCCTAATGTGATTTTAACTGTGTCTGCAAGCTGGTCAATACCGCTTTTTAATGCTTTACGAGCGTCTTCTCCGTATGCGATTTGTTTAGCCATAATAAATTACCTCCAATTATTCTACTGTAGCAAGAATATCTGACTGACGAACGATTGTAAATTCTTCACCGTCAATTTTGACTTCTGTGCCTGAATATTTACTTGCGATTACCTTATCGCCTACATTTAGGTACATTTCAACCTTTTCTCCGTCAACAATTCCACCGGGACCAACAGCAACTACTGTTGCAAACTGTGGCTTTTCCTGTGCTGATGAGGTGAGTATTAGACCGCCAACGGTCTTTTCCTCAGCTTCTTCAACCTTTAGAACTACTCTGTCTAACAATGGTTTGATTTTCATATATAATTCCTCCTTAAAAATAGATACAAAATGTTAATTAGCACTCTCTTATCTCGAGTGCTAATTATATTATAGCCATATTTTTCAAAAAATCAAGTACTTTTTGACTTTTTTTGACTTTTGCAAAAAATTTTTTCTAAAAGATATTTCGTGATTCTAAAAAATCATACTTTCTATCAAAAAAACTAAGCGGTAGCTCGATTTGAACTACCGCAATAATCTTATTTATTTGCCAATAACATTCTGTCATTTTCAAGCTTGGAACCGGAAACATTTGCAAACATCTGTAGAAGATCAGGAACAGTAAGATTTTTCTTTTCTTCTCCGTCAATATCAAGAATAATCTTACCCTCGTGCATCATTATCAGACGATTGCCAAGTCTTATAGCATCTGCCATATTGTGGGTAATCATCAAGGTTGTAAGATTATCCTTGGAAACAACCTCATCTGTAATCTCCAAAACCTTTGCGGCAGTTTTAGGGTCAAGAGCCGCAGTATGCTCATCAAGAAGTAAAAGCTCAGGATGATTCATTGACGCCATAAGCAACGTAATTGCCTGTCTTTGACCACCGGAAAGCAAACCAACCTTAGTAGAAAGTCTGTCCTCCAAGCCTAAATCTAAAGTAGCAAGCATTTCTTTAAAAAGCTTTCTGTCCTTTGCACTTATGCTCCAGCCAAGTCCACGTCTTTTACCTCTGCTCAATGCAAGGGACATATTTTCCTCAATCCACATATCTGTGGCTGTGCCGATTCGAGGGTCCTGGAATACACGTCCGATATACTTAGCACGTTTGTATTCAGCCATTCTTGTAACTTTTTTTCCGTTAATAAGAATTTCACCGTAATCAGGGAAATATGTACCGGCTACAATATTCTGCAAGGTAGATTTACCTGCACCGTTACCACCGATTACTGTAACAAAATCACCGTCATTTAGCGTTAAGGAGACATCATCAAGGGCAACCTTTTCATTAACAGTGCCTGCATTGAATATTTTTGTAACATTCTTAATCTCTAACATTATTTTGCCTCCTTATTCAGTACCTTGGTACGAGTAAAGTACTTTTTCTTCAAATAAGGAACAGCAAGGAATATTGCAACTACCAATGCTGACAGCATTTTTAACAGGTCTGCATCAAGGCCTAAGAAAATTACAGTCTGATATACAATGTAATATACGATACCGCCTACGATAACAGCAAGTAGGTGTACTATAAAATTGCTTGGCAATTTGGAAATAAATGCCTCGCCGATAATAACAGCCGCCAAACCGATAACTATAGCACCACGTCCATCGTTAATATCTGCTTTACCTGAATACTGAGCAAGTAAAGCACCTGAAAAAGCAACGATACCGTTAGAAAGCATCAAGCCGAACACAATTCTGAAATCAGTATTGATACCCTGAGCTCTTGCCATTGTACTGTTACAGCCTGTTGCACGAACAGAAGAGCCGAACTTTGTGCCAAAGAACCAATAAAGTGCAATTATCAAAACAACGCAGATAATCGCAAGGTAAATCAAAGCCTCATATTTTCTTAGCTGTGTAATAAGCACAGGGAAAGTTCTTGCCGGCAGAGCTTGGTTAGCCTTACCCATAATTTTCAGGTTTACCGACCACAAAATAAGCTGGGTTAAAATACCTGCAAGTATAGCAGGAATGCCCATAAAGGTGTGGAAAATACCTGTGATTAAACCGGCAAGGAGTCCTGCAATAAAAGCACAAATCATAGAAATCCACACGTTATATCCTGCCGCCATCATCATAGCACAGGTAGCCATACCTGTTACCATTGAGCCGTCAACAGTAAGGTCAGCTAAATCTAATACTTTAAATGTAATGAACACACCGATAGCCATAATGCCCCATATCATACCTTGGGCAACCGCACCGGGAAGTGCATTAACAAGTCCCATAAAATTCATAAAATTCTCCGTTCAGTATAAATGCGTAAAACTGTGCCACTCTGAAACAGAGAGGCACAGTTATGATTATGTATTATTTTACATAAAAATTATTTCATCTTCTCAAAGCCCTTTGGAGCCTTAATACCTAACTCTTTGCAGATTGTAGGATTGTATTTCTTAACAGGGTTTTCGTCATAAGCGATAGCCATTGTAGAAATGTCTTTGCCGTCCTTTAGGATTTCAACAGCCATTTCACCTGTCTTTTTACCAAGCTCGTAGTAGCTGATTGAAAGAGTAGCAACACCGCAACCCTTACAGATACCTTCCTCACCTGCGATGATAGGAGTTTTTGTTGGAAGTACAACATTGTTGATTGTTTCTGTGCAGGAAGCAGCTGTGTTATCAGTTGGAATATAGATTGCGTCACAAGCTGTAGCAGCCTCAGCTACCTGTGCTACGTCTGAAGATGCAGAGAATGGGAATTCCTTAACAGTAATATCCTTTTCCTCTAAGAACTCTTTTACAACCTTAACCTGGTATGCTGAGTTAGCCTCTGCTGAACAGTAAATTATGCCAACCTCTTTTGCATCAGGAACGATGTCCAAAATCATCTGTGCCTGTTCCTCAAGTGGAGCAAGGTCGGAAGTACCGGAAATGTTTCCGCCTACTGTACCTGTGAAATCCTCAATCTCGAGAGCAACACCGTATTCTGTGATTGAAGTACCAAGAATAGGAATATCAACTGTAGAGTTAGCAGCAGCCTGTAAAGCAGGAGTTGCGTTTGCCATAATAAGGTCAACATTCTTTGATACAAAATCGTTAACGATTGTTGTACAAGTGTTAGCCTCACCTGCAGCATTCTGCTCGTTGAATACTACGTTATCTTTGCCTAAGCCTTCCTCAACTGCGTCCTTAAAGCCCTGTGTAGCAGCGTCAAGAGCATCGTGAGTTACAAGCTGACAAATACCGATGTTATAAACTTTGTTTTCCTCGCCTGTGCATCCTGTGAATACTAAAGCAGATGCAATTAGTACTGTAGCAAGGATTAATGCCATAATTTTTTTCATTTTAATTTTCCTCCTCGTTTTAGCACTTTTATGTGCTAAATTATAACAACACACATTATATTATCTGTCTCTTATACACATCTCCGAGCCCACGAGACGTAGAGGAA
>CAMFQG010000094.1 GCA_945980035.1 uncultured Clostridia bacterium | reverse complement strand
AAAAAAAGATTGACTAATTGAATATTTTATACTATAATGTTACGGTGCAAGGTTATGTATCCGAAAGGAGGGTACCCTATTATGAAGAGAACTTATCAGCCAAAAAAATTACACAGAAAAAAAGAACACGGCTTTATGAAGAGAATGTCAACAGCTAACGGCAGAAAAGTTTTAGCAAGAAGAAGAGCTAAAGGTAGAAAAAAGTTGTCATATTAAAATAAGACCACTTTTTTAGTGGTCTTTCTTTCTTATACAGGTGGTTTGTATGAGTGAAATCGTCACTTTAAAAGAAAACAGACAGTTTCACCTGCTCTACAGAAGGGGCAAGTGCTTAGTTAGTTCTACTGTTGTTATTTATGTATTAAAAAATAAATATAATAACCTGCGTTACGGAATAACCACCGGTAAAAAAATCGGCAATGCAGTCAAGCGTTCTCGTTCAAGACGTGTTATCAGAGCTGCCTTTGCCCAACTCAATCCATCACTGAAAAGAGGATATGACATTGTTTTTGTTGCAAGAGGTAAAACTCCTTTTGTAAAAAGCACTGTAGTTAAAGAGGAGATGGAAAAGCTGTTTGCCAAGGCAAATTTGTTTTCGGAGTAAACGGATGAAGAAAATTCTTGTAAAAATTATTCGTTTTTATCAGAAATATATTTCCGCCAACACTAAAGCTCATTGTAAGTATTATCCAACCTGTTCAAATTATGCTGTTGAGGCTATAAACGAACACGGCGCTTTTGTTGGCTTTTTCCTGGCATTATGGCGATTTTTAAGATGTAATCCTTTTTCAAAGGGAGGGTATGATCCCGTACCTGAAAATAAAAGGAAAAAAGAGAGGTAACCTTAATGGTTCAAATTTTCGGATTTTTTGGAAGTATCTTAGGATACTTGCTCTGGGCTCTGTTTTACGTATTTCAGAACTTCGGAGTATCTATTATTTTCTTTACAATTATTATTAAGTTGATTTTGTTTCCTTTTTCTGTTAAACAGCAGAAAAGTATGGCAAGTACAAGCCGTATGCAGAAAAAACAAAATGAAATCAGACAAAAATACGCTAATAATAAGCAAAAAATGAATGAAGAGATGCAAAAGCTGTACGAAAAGGAAGGCATCAGTCCAACAGGCGGATGCTTAACAAGCTTAGTACCTATGTTGATTATGCTTGGTATTTTCTACGCTGTTGCTCAACCACTTACAAATACACTACATATTGACTCTGCTCTTATTAATGATGCAATGCAGTATGTAAATGGTATTCCCGGATATTGTATTCAAGGTTTTCAGGAGAATGCTGCAAACATCTACAATCAGATGAACTTTGTTGAGGTTTTAAAATCCAATCCGGACCTTATCAACAATATTCCTCAGTTTGCAGGTCACCCTGATATTATCAATAATATTCAGAGCTTCTCAAACGGATTTACTTTCTTGGGATTTGATCTTTTGACTATGCCAAGCAAAGAGGGACTACTGTCAATTTATATACTTATTCCTGTATTAAGCTTAGCGTCTAACATTTTAGCACAGGTAGTTACAATGAGAATTAACGGTAATATGCAGAACCAGCAGGGCTGTATGAAGGTAATGATGTTCGGTTTACCTCTGCTTTCTGCTTATATCGCATATGTTGTACCGTCTGCCGTAGGTTTCTATTGGATTTGCTCTTCACTGTTCAGCTTGATTCAGTCCTTGATTATGGGCAAATTCTTTAACGCTACTGCTCTTACTGCAAAAGAAGAAGCACGGCACGTTGCATTGCTTGAACAAAATGAGGCACAGGTTAAGAAAATTCAATAATAAAAATATTTAGAAATAAGGAATTTGAAATGATTAAAGAAGTTATTGGTACAGGAAGTACCGAAATGGAAGCTTTGGCTGATGCTAAAGCTCAGTTAGGACTTGAAGATTCTGCTGAGGTTGATTTTGAGGTTATTCAAAGGCCTGCAAAAAAAGTTTTAGGTTTGTTCGGCGGAAGCCCTGCAAAGGTAAAAATCACAATTAAGAACAGCACTGCTGACGTAGCTGAGGACTTTTTGAGAAGTGTTCTGAAAGCTATGAACCTTGAAAATCTTGAAATTACAGCAGAAAAAAATGAGGACAGTGCAGTTTTCAATATTCAGGGCGACGATGTTGGATATGTTATCGGTAGGCGCGGTGAAACTCTTGACGCTTTGCAGTATATTACAAGCTTAGTTGCAAATCACGTTGAAAACAGCTACTTTAAAATTACCGTAAACACAGGTAATTACAGAGAAAAAAGAGAAAACACTTTGGAAATTCTGGGCAGAAAGTTAGCTTTCAAGGCTGTTAAAACAGGCAAGAAAACTTCTTTGGAGCCTATGAATCCTTATGAAAGACGTATTATTCATACTTCTGTTCAAAAGGTTAGGGGAGCTATTTCTTGGAGCGAGGGTGAAAATGCAAACCGCCACGTTGTAATCGGTCCTGATCCAAAGGCAAGAAATAACAGATATAACAACAGACGTTCCCAAAAACCGAGAACAGACGTAAAAACAGAAAACGTAAAAGTTGACCGCCAGCCTTTAAACGAGGGTAACGGCGAAGGTTTATACGGGAGAATAGATTAAAAAAAGGCGGTTTCATACCGCCTTTTTATAATGGAAAATTGAAAATATAGGTCGAGCAGACAGGTTCTGCTGTAAGAGTTCTTTTCTGCCCGATAATATTTATAACAATCCCTCCGTCAAAACTTTTAAGTTTTGACACCTCCCTTTACACAAGGGAGGCAATATATTCCGCCGTAGGCGGACTATAAATTAGGTCGGGACACTGAGTTTAATTATTTATCAATTTTTCTACACGTCATTCATTATCCATTATCAATTATCAATTAATATCTGGGTGATTCTATGGACAATAAAACTATTGCCGCTATTTCTACCGCACAGGGGCAAGGCGGAATAGGCATTATAAGAATAAGCGGAGATAATGCTATCTCTATTGCAGATAAGGTTTTTCAATCCGTAAATAATAAAAAGCTTTGTGAATTAAAAGGTTATTCTGCTTTGTTCGGTCACGTTGTAAAAGACGGTGAAATTATTGACGAGGCTGTTGCTCTTGTTTTCAAAGGGCCGAAAAGCTACACTGGTGAGGATGTTGTGGAAATATCCTGTCACGGAGGTATGTATATTACAAAGGAAGTTTTGCGTACCGTATTTTCCGCAGGTGCAGTGCCGGCTGATGCAGGAGAATTTACAAAAAGAGCTTTTCTTAACGGCAAAATTGATTTGACTGAGGCTGAGGCAGTTATTGATATTATTTCAGCTAAAAGCAAAACTGCCGCAAGAACTGCACTTTGTGCCAAAAACGGTGCTTTATGGAAAAGAATTGAAAACCTTAAAAACAGTCTTGTATCCACAGCCGCCCACCTAAGCGCATGGGCTGATTATCCGGAGGAAGATATTGCCGAAGTTGACAGCGACAGTCTTGCAGAAACCTTCAACAGTGCACTAAGTGACTTTCATATGCTTTTATCCACCTATGATGCGGGACAGATTATCAAGGAAGGCATTGATACGGTAATTGCAGGAAAGCCTAATACAGGTAAAAGCACATTGATGAATCTGCTGGCAGGAAAAGATAAAAGTATAGTTACCGATATTCCCGGAACAACAAGGGATATTATAGAGGAAACTGTTTTGGTAAAGGACGTTGTATTAAAGCTAAGCGATACAGCGGGTATTCACGAAACAGGCGACAAGGTAGAAAAAATAGGAGTAGATATAGCGAAAACAAGGCTGAAAAACTGCGGTCTTGTTTTAGCGGTATTTGACGGAAGCAAGGCTTTGGATGAGGATGATTTAAAACTGATTAATGAACTTAAGGATGCTCAGGTAATCGGAATCATTAATAAAGCAGATTTAGATTTAAAAATAGACATAGATTACATTAAAAATAATATAGAAAATGTAGTAAAAATTTCTGCAAAGGACGGAAAAGGCTACACCGAGCTTGCAGATTTAATAGAAAAAACAGCAGGAACAAATGGTTTTAATCCAAGCGACGGAATCCTTGCAAACGAGCGACAGAGAAATGCTGTTGAAAGAGCAGAAAAAGCCTTGCAGGATGCAAAGGGTGCCCTTGATATGGGAATGACCTTTGATGCAGTTACGGTTTCCTTGGAAGAAGCTATTGAAAATTTGCTTGAATTAACAGGCGAGCGAGTTTCTGAGGTTGTTGTAGATAATGTTTTCCACAATTTTTGTGTTGGTAAATAGGGTGATTTGATGAATTATAGTGCCGGAAATTTTGATGTTGCGGTAATCGGTGCAGGACACGCAGGAATAGAAGCAGGTCTTGCCTCTGCACGTTTAGGTTGTAAAACTGTAGTTTTTACAATTAATATGGACGCAGTGGGCAACTGTCCCTGTAATCCCTCTATCGGCGGAACAGCTAAAGGTCATCTTGTAAGGGAGATTGACGCATTAGGCGGAGAAATGGGAAAAACTGCCGACAAGTGCTTTTTACAAATGAGAATGTTGAACAGAGGAAAAGGTCCTGCTGTTCATTCCCTTCGTGCTCAAATTGACAGACGCAAGTATTCCGACGTAATGAAGCATACTCTTGAATTACAGGAAAACTTGGAGCTTCATCAAGCGGAGGTTATTGCTATTGAAAAAGCTGATGAGGGCTACAGCGTAATCACAAGAATGCAGGCAGAATATAAGGCAAAAACTGTTATAATAGCAACAGGTACATATTTAGGAGGGCGAATTTTTGTAGGTGAGGTTTCTTACGACAGCGGTCCCGACGGAATTTTCCCTGCAAGCTTTTTGGGACAGAGCCTAAAGGATTTAGGACTTCCTTTAAGACGTTTCAAAACAGGTACACCGGCAAGAGTTTTGAAAAGCAGTATAGATTTTTCTGAGCTTGAAGTACAAGAGGGTGACGAGGAAATCGTGCCATTCTCCTATGATACCGAAGATTTAAGAGAAAACAAGGTTGTTTGCCACATAAGCTGGACTAACGAAAAAACAAAGGAAATTATACTTGACAATATTCACCGTTCTCCTCTTTACGGCGGAGAAATTCAGGGTGTAGGACCACGTTACTGTCCAAGTCTTGAGGATAAAATTGTGAGGTTTAAAGATAAACCGAGACATCAGCTGTTTATTGAGCCCTGCGGTTTGAATACTGAGGAAATGTATCTTCAGGGTATGAGTTCGTCTTTACCTGAAGAAGTGCAACTTAAATTTTATCATTCAATCAAAGGCTTGGAAAATGCTGTTATTATGCGTCCTGCCTATGCTATTGAATACGATTGCGTTGATCCTACCGAAATGAACGCAACCTTGGAATTTAAGAAAATCCCCGGTCTTTACGGTGCCGGACAGTTTAACGGCAGCTCAGGTTACGAGGAAGCCGCCGCACAGGGATTGATTGCCGGAATAAATGCCGCCTTAAAGGTTAAAGGCAGAAAGCCTCTGATTTTAGACAGAGCAAGCTCATATATTGGCACTCTTATTGACGACCTTGTAACAAAGGGTGCAAACGAGCCTTACAGAATGATGACGTCACGCAGTGAATACAGACTTATACTAAGACAGGATAATGCAGACGTTCGCCTGACGCCAACTGGCAGAGAAATAGGCTTGATTTCTGATGAGCGTTGGGAAAAATTCAACAAGAAACAACAGCTCAAAGCAGAGGAGCTAAAGCGAATCTCAAAGGTGGTTATCTCCCCTACCAAAGAGGTAAACGATATACTTGTTTCACGTGAAACATCAGCAATTACCACAGGCGTTAAGCTGATAGATTTGCTTAGACGTCCTCAGCTTGACTACAAAGCCCTCGCCCCTGTTGACACCACTCGACCACAGCTTGACAAAAATGTTTTTGAGCAGGTTGAAATTGAGGTTAAGTATGAGGGTTACATTGAAAAACAGCTAAAGCAAGTAGAACAAATGAAAAAGTTAGAGCGAAAGCTATTGCCCACAGACTTTGACTACACACAATTAGCAGGATTGCGACTTGAGGCACAGGAAAAGCTCAACAAAATAAAGCCATTAAATATAGGACAGGCGTCAAGAGTTTCAGGCGTTTCACCGGCTGATATAAACGTGCTGTTAATATGGCTTTCACAGAGAAAATAATTATGGATATTAAAACTCACCTTTCAAATGCACTTGAAAAACTGAATATTGAAATTACCGATACACAGCTTTCACAGTTTGAGAGATACTTCAATTTGCTTGTGGAGTGGAACAGCAAAATAAACCTTACTCGAATTACTGAGCCTGAAGAGGTTGCCATAAAGCATTTTGCCGACAGCCTGACCTTGCTGAAATATGTTGACGTAAAAACCAACGCAAAGCTTGTTGACGTTGGCACAGGTGCTGGTTTTCCCGGTATTCCCATAAAAATTATGCGACCTGATATTAAATTAACCTTGCTTGACAGCTTAAATAAGCGACTTGTTTTTCTTGAGGAAGTGTGCAATTCTATAGGAATTGAAGCAGAGTTTGTCCACACAAGAGCAGAACAGGGCGGTGCAGACGGTGATTTTCGAGAAAAATTTGATGTAGTAACCTCTCGTGCAGTGGCAAGGCTGAACACATTGTCAGAATATTGCTTACCATATGTAAAAAAAGGCGGAAAATTTGTAGCTATGAAAGGCCCTGAACTGCAAGAAGAGTTGAAAGAGGCACAAAACGCAGTTAAGGTATTAGGCGGTCAGGTTGAAAATGTATGGGAATTTTCTCTGCCTGATGACAGCCGTCGCACTATTGTGGCAATTAAAAAGATTAGCCATACTCCAAAGCAATACCCACGTCAGGGTACAAAAATAAAAAATAAACCTTTATAGCCGAGTGATTATTCTGTCTCTTATACACATCTGACGCTGCCGACGAAGGCTTTGGTGTAGTT
>CAMFQG010000093.1 GCA_945980035.1 uncultured Clostridia bacterium | reverse complement strand
CGGAGATGTGTATAAGAGACAGGAATTAAAGTATAATAATTTGGTGAATAAAAAAGGGGGTTTAGTCTTGAATAAGATTTTTAAACTGAAAGAGAACAACACAACGGTAAAAACAGAGATTATTTCAGGTATTACCACGTTCCTTGCTATGGCATATATCCTGACTGTTAATCCAAGTATTTTGTCAGCGTCTGGAATGCCACAGGATGCGATATTTGCGGCTACTGCTGTATCGGCGGCTTTTGCAACACTGATTATGGCTTTCTTTGCAAATTATCCGGTTGCTCTTGCTTCCGGTATGGGTCTGAATGCGTACTTTGCATTTACTGTAGTACCGCAGCTTGCAGAGCAGGGTATTACAAATCCTTGGCAGGTGGCACTTACCGCAATTCTTGCAGAGGGTATTATCTTTATTATCCTCTCAATTTTCAAATTTCGCGAAACATTAGTAAACAAAGTACCGGCAAATTTAAAGTACGGTATTTCCGCAGGTATCGGTTTGTTTATTACAATAATCGGCTTAAAGGGTGCAGGTATAGTAGTTTCAGACGCATATTATGATCCGGAGGCTGAAACTGTTGTATCTTCCACACTTTTAAAGTTGGGAGATTTAGGCTCTGCCGAGGTGGTGCTTGCAGTTGTAGGTATTCTGATTATTGCCGCACTGTGGCACTATAAGGTGAAAGGTTCAATTCTAATCGGCATTATAGCTACTTGGATATTCGGAATTTTCGCTGAACTGGGCGGTTGGTATCAGGGAATTTCACTGATTCCTGATTTTACAAACTACACAGTATTTGCTCCTGTGCAGACAATGTTTACAGAAACATTTTGTAAATTTGATTTCACATACGTAATTCAAAACAGTGTAAACTTTGCGGTAATCGTTTTTGCATTTCTTTTTGTAGATTTGTTTGACACAGTAGGTACTCTCATCGGCGTGGCTCAAGAGGGCAACATGCTAAACAAAAAAGGCGAACTTCCCAGAGTTGGACGAGCATTAATGGCTGACGCTGTAGGTACTTGTGCAGGTGCTTGTTTAGGTACATCAACTGTTACTTCTTATGTTGAGTCAACTACAGGTGTTGCAGAAGGTGGCAGAACAGGTCTTACTTCATTGACTACTGCCGTAATGTTCTTACTTGCATTACCGCTTTATCCAATATTCCTTGCAATTCCGTCCTTTGCTACAACTCCGGCACTGGTGTTTGTTGGATTGCTAATGCTGAAGAACGTAACAAAAATGAATTTCAATGATGATATTGCCGACACAGTAGGCGGTTTCTTTGCAATAATTATGATGCCGTTTGCATATTCTATTGCAACAGGTATTATGTTCGGAATTATCGCTTGGGTAGTATTAAAGGTTGTTATGGGTAAAATCAAGGATATTCATCCTGTTATGTGGGTAGCTTTTGGACTGTTTGCAGTCAGAATAGTAACTATAATAATGGGTATTGCCTCATAAGAAAGGTAAATAAAAATTGGGAGCAGAGGTCTGCTCCCTTTTCTTTTTGTGAAATATGTGGTATAATAATTATCTATAGAATTATAGGAAGTGAAGATATGAGGAAGCAGTTTACAATACTTGTTTGTAAAATTCTTAAATTTGTAGGTGGATTAATCGGAAAAGGCAGCAGCCTTCCGGGACAAATTGCGTTGAAAATTTATCCTGATATTTTGGGAAGTATTCAGTTGCCAAAATACATTGTTGCCGTTACGGGAAGTAACGGAAAAACTTCTACCGTTGAGATGATAGCCCATACTCTCTGTGAATCAGGGAAAAAGGTAGTGTGGAATAAGGAGGGCTCTAATCAGATAGAGGGCGTTACAACTTTAATACTGAGCAACAGTACCCTGTCAGGTAAGGTTAAGTGCGATATTCTTTTGATTGAAAGTGACGAGAGATTTGCAAAATATACCTTTAAATATATTACTCCTACTCACTATGTTATCACTAATCTTTACCGTGACCAGCTGACACGTAACGGCCATCCTCAGTGGGTGTATAATGCAATTAAGGATAGTATTCATCCTGAAACACAGCTTATTTTAAATGCTGATGACCCGCTTGTATCCTGTTTCGGTTATAAAAAGGAAAATATAACCTGGTTTGGTGTGGGTGATATTCCTACAGATACAAAGGATTTTGACGGCGTTTACAATGACGGCGCCTACTGTCCGATCTGTAAAGCTCCTATGACTTACTCAAGCTATCACTATGACCATATAGGAATGTATGAATGTGCAAATTGCGGACATAAGCGCAACGATACGGAATATACAGTCACCGACGCAGATTTGGAAAAGGGCGAAATTACAATTAATGACAAATATAAAATTACCCTGTCCTTAAAATCTCTGTATAATGTTTATAACATTCTTGCCGCTTTTACCGTTGCATCAATCGTAGGTGTGGATAATGATGAAATATGCAAGCATTTAAGCAACTACGTTCTTAAAAACTTCCGTGTAGTAACCTTTACATTAGGCAACAGAAAGGGAACTCTTGTAACCTCAAAGCACGAAAACAGCATTTCATATAATCAGTCTTTAAAGCTTGCAGCATCCGACAAAGAATGTGACGTGCTGATTATTGTTGACGCAGTCAGCAGAAAGTATTTTACAAGCGATGTATCATGGCTGTGGGATATTAACTTTGACGTGCTAAAAAGCGAGAACGTAAGGAATGTTGTTTTAGCCGGAACATATTGCAACGATTTGGCAACAAGGTTTTCGTATTCACAGGTTCAAAAAGAGAAAATCAAGGTTATAGAAAGTATCGAGGATGCAGTTAATTTCCTTGATAATGACAGCAAGGATAAAATCTATGTAATTACCTGCTTCTCTGATAAGGGTAAATTTCTTGATAAGGTAAAGGTGGATTGATTATGAAACTACTTCATTTGTATCACGATATTATGAACTTATACGGAGAATATGCAAACGTATCCGCCCTTGAAAGAATTATCAGCAACAGCGGTGAAAATGTAGAGATTGACAGAATTTCCTTAGGCGATACTGCTGACCTGCAGGCTTATGATTTTATCTATATCGGTTCAGGCACAGAGGACAATCAAAAGCTTGTATTAGAAGATTTTGCAAAGTATAAGGATAGCATAGCTGAGTATATTAACAGTAATAAACCGGCACTGTTTACAGGCAACTCCTTTGAAATGCTGGGAAAGACAATTATTGACTGTAACGGTAAAGAATATGAAGGTCTTGGAATTTTTGATTTCAAGGTTGTTGAACAGAATAAACGCAGAGTTACTGCGGATATTGTTTATACGGCAGATTTCCTAAACAAGCCTGTTGTGGGATTTGTAAATAAATGCAGTGAAATAAATGGCATTGACAGTCACCTGTTTCAGGTGAAATACGGAATAGGGGACAGCAAAGACAGCACTAATGAGGGTATCAGAAGCAATAGCTTCTTCGGTACTCACGTTACAGGCCCTATCCTAATCAAAAATCCCCATTTGCTCTTATATATTGCTCAGCTGATTTCAAATAATACAAGGGATTTTGCTGTATCTACCGAGCATTTACAGAGGGAAAATTCCGCTTATGAAGTTACATTGAGAGAGCTAAATAAAAGATACGCACAGTAATAAATTAAATATAACAATATAAGGACAGCACCTTAGTAATGACACTAAGGTGCTGTCCTTGTTTAGGTTAAGTTTTATGAAATTTATTCCTCATAAGGGCGAACACGCAGTGTAGCACCCACTGATTCACAAATCTTTTTGCATATTTCCTGTTCTTCCTTTGTTGTTACAACATCAACAACAGTCATCACTACATTTGGTACATACTCAGTGCAGTCCTTTGTAAAGCTCAGCATAGCGTCATAAGAGTCAATGCCAAATTTGGGACGTACAATTTTTAGGTAATCCTCTTTGTTTGTAGTGTTGAGGCTTACTGAAACAGTATCAATAAGACCTTTAAGCTTAGGAGCTGTCTTTTCACCCCAAATTAGGTCAGCAAGTCCGTTTGTGTTTATGCGAATTTTTATATCGCTTTTTGACTTAATGTACTTAGCAACCTCTACAAGGTCGTCAAGACGTTCAGTAGGCTCACCGTAACCGCAGAACACCACTTCATCGTATTTTGATAAATCCCATCCGTCAATGCTTTCACAAATTTCTTTGACGGTAGGCTCTCTGTCAAGCCAAAGAGGATCAGAGCCAAATATACTGTCGCCGTTTTTTCTCAGACAAAAGGTGCAGGCACAGGGACATCTGTTTGTAATATTAACATAAATACCATTTTTTACGGGATATGTTATTGTCATCATATTGCTTTTCCTCCAAGCATTCTTTGCTTAAATTTAAGCCCATCCATAGCAAATGCAACTACAACAAACAGAATACTGCTTAAAACGGATTGTGTGATATATCCCGGAATTCCTGCAAGAGGAGTGACAAAATTCAATGTTATAATGGACTCATACAGATAATATCCGCCGATACAAAGTGCGCTTGCAGGAATTAAAGCCAAGCCGTTACGCAGTGATAAAATCTTTTCGCTTTTACGTGTGAAGAGAAATACTGCCGCAGCCTTAATAATAACTGAGCCCGGCGCCCAAATAGCGTAGCCTGTAAGACAGTCAGCAAGCAAAGCTCCTGCTGCACCTACAAATACTCCGTAAGGCAAGGGTAGCATACAAGCTGCAAGATAGATAAAACCGTCACCTATATGAGTGTAGCCTGTGTGGCTTGGAATGTGAAGGTAAGCTGTGGTTACAAACACTATTGCGGTGAATACACCTGTGATACACATAAGTTTAATTTGTTTATTTTTCATAGAAATTACTCCTTTCAAATTTCCTGTAAATATTCTTCAAAGCAGATACCGTCAGTTTTTGGTAAGTCAAGCTCAACGGTACGCCTTAAAACCTTGGCTATAAATGATGATGCGTGTTTTACAGAGCTTGTAAAATCCACTCCGTTAACAGCGTCAGCGGCAATAATAGAGGAGAAAACATCGCCTGTTCCCGAACGGCAGGGACCTACCTTGTGTTCGCGGATAATTTGGGGGTGTTTTCCATGTTCATAGATAAAGTTTTCAAGGTCGTTGTCACGTTCAAGACCTGAGATAACTATTTTTTTAGGTCCCATTTTGCTAAGCTTTTCACAAATATCAGCAAGCCCTTTTTCGTCAATATCCGACTTGTACTCTGTGTCTGTAAGAATACAAGCCTCAGTAAGATTTGGCGTAAGTATATCCGCATATGGCACTAAAGAGGACATTTGCTCAGCTAACCTTGGGGAGTATGTGGGATACAAATTTCCGTAATCACCCATAACAGGGTCAATAACAGTAATGTTGTTCTCGCTTTTAAAATGCTTTAGAAACCGCTTGACAATATCTATTTGCGTTGGTGAGCCTAAAAATCCTGTAAGAATACCGTTGAAATGCAAATCTAATTTTACCCATTCGTCAATATAGGAATTCATATGCTCTGTATAGTCAGTAAAGTAAAAGCTGTCAAAGCCTGTGTGATTTGAAAAAATTGAAGTAGGCACAGGACAGCACTGAATTTTCATAGCTGAAATTATTGGAAGGGAAGCTGCTATGGAGCATCTGCCGAATCCGCTGAAGTCATTGATAACGGCAATCTTTTTCTGATGATTATGTGACACTCTATTATCTCCTTGATTTTTGTTTGAGCTTATTATATAATTGTTTTGGTCATATAGAAATAGTCAAAAAAGGAGTAAATTATAATACCAGATGAAATACGTAATTGAAAAATCACAAAACACACCTGCATATTTACAGCTGTATAAGCAGGTTAGAGATGACATTGTAAAAGAAATATATCCCTACAACAGCAAGCTACCGTCCAAGAGAACAATAGCTGAAGAAGTGGGCGTGAGTACCGTAACCGTTGAACATTCCTATGGGCTGTTAATTGAGGAGGGGTATATTGAGTCAAGAGAACGCAGCGGATATTTTGTAATCTTTCGCACAGGTGACGGGTTTGTAGCGTCCTCAAAAGGAGAGAATAAGCACATTTTTCCTATAAATCACCATACGGAAACACAAGCGGAATTTCCCTTTTCTGTGCTTGCAAAGACAATGCGTACGGTTATCAGCAATATGGGGGAGTCCTTGCTTGATGTTTCTCCAAATCAAGGTTGTGTTGAACTGCGCCATACTTTGCAAAATTATCTTGCCCGCAGTAAGGGAATAGTAGCCGATACTGACCAAATAGTAATCGGCTCAGGATCGGAATACCTCTATAACCTTATTGTGGGATTGTTGGGCAGAGAGAAAATCTATGCCATTGAAAATCCCTCCTACAAAAAGATTAAACAGGTATATTTAGCCTCAAATGTAAAAATTGAGGAATTGCCCTTAGATAATGAGGGTATTGACAGCAAGGCTCTGCACAGCTGTCATGCCGATATTCTGCATATATCACCTTACAGAAGCTATCCTACAGGTGTTACTGCGTCAGCGTCAAAACGTCACGAATATCTCCGTTGGGCAGGACAGAAAGAAAGGTTTATCGTTGAGGATGATTTTGAGTCGGAGTTTTCTGTTTCTCAAAAGGCAGAGGAAACCTTGTTTTCAAACACTGATTTTGACAACGTAATATATATGAACACTTTTTCAAAGACAATATCTCCGTCCTTTCGTGTAGGATATATGATACTGCCGAAAAGGTTAGTAAAAAAGTATAGGGAAGAGTTAGGCTTTTATTCCTGTACCGTGCCTACATATATCCAATTTGTATTGGCGGAGCTGATTTCAAACGGAGATTTTGAAAGACATATTAACCGTGTCAGACGAGCAAAGCGCAGAGCTTTGAATAATGGTTAATGGAAAATTGAAAATGGAAAATGTAAAATTGTGGACTGAAAAGTCAGCACATAGGTAAGTCTTTAGTGTCAGCACATAGGTAAGTCCTGTT
>CAMFQG010000092.1 GCA_945980035.1 uncultured Clostridia bacterium | reverse complement strand
ATATCGTACATATCTTCAAACATTTTTATTCCGGACTCTGTTCTGAATATCTTTTCCTTAACATTTTTTGCAAGCTCCATACTAATATGCTCCTCATAAATATTTACAAGAAAGTCAGCTTCTACCAAAATTCTGTAGGGAGCATTGTCAATACCCTTGTATGTATGGTGATGTGCTATAAGGAAACAAACCTTGTCTATAAAGTCCTCCTCATAACCAATCTCTGATAAAAGCTTCTCTGCCTCGGCAGGGCCCTCCTGTTCCTGATATGCGCCAGCACTTGAGCCGAACTTTTCTTCACTTACTTTAATTCCGATATCGTGGGTAATAGCTGCAACCTCCAGCAAATACTGAACGTCCTCAGGTAACTTTTCGTTAATTCCGATTGTCCTTGCGATTGCAAACACCTTCAGAAAATGCTGTATTCTTTTAACGTCGCCTTTAAAGTAGGCTATCATAGCATTAATTGTATCGTTAATCTTTAACATTTCCTTTTGTTCTCCTTATATTACGAATGTATTTAAAGGTTTCCTTTTCACCTTTATCCTTTAGCATTTTCAGCAAAAACTCAATTTCATCAGAGGTTTCCGGATGAATAAATCTGACTTTTTTAGCTTTTTCAAAATATTCCAAGGCACTTGCGTCTGTGTAATTTTTCCCGCCGTAAATTTTGCTGGCGGCAACTCTGTCACAGAACATTTCAATAACAAATACCTGAGGCATTTTCACAGGTGTAAGCTGTTTTGTTTTGAAATCATAATCGTTCCAATATTCAAAATGGTGACGGTTTCTGCCCTTATGGTGCAACCAAGCCTTTGAGTAACCGTATTTTTCACGCTCACCCTCATTAGGAGAACGTGTACCCTGATAATTTTTAGCTCCCGGAATAAACTCCGTAGGTGTATATTTTGATAAATCGTGCATCAATCCACGCCAAGGGATACCGGCACGAAAGCAGTTGGCAATAACCTTGTGCCTGTGCCTTGTAATTGTTCTGAAGTGTTTAATGGGATGTCCCATATTTTATCACCTAAATTAATATATTACTGATCTCTGAACTGTTCCGGATAGATATTCTTTAACAGATTTTCCAGAACATCAAGAGCAGTGTAGCCCTGCATTGTAATGTCCTCATAAGGAATCACAAAGGTGTTTTCATCCAGTGCGTCAAGGTCACGTAGCTCAATGCTGTTTTTTAGATATTCCACAGTTTTTTCATCTCCGCAGAAAATGCAGTCAGGATTTGACAGCAAGAATGTTTCGTTATCCACTATATTGCTTTCAGCCTGTTTGAACACATTTGTAGCACCGGTATAGTTAAGCATTGCCGAACCCCAGCTGCCGTTGTTCATAGTTTTAAGCACGTCATCTTCAAGATACACATAGCAAACTGTTTTAACAACAGAATCCATAATTACAGCGTCCTTAACTTCTTTCATTGTGTCATACAGTTCCTTAGACGCCTCATCCGCTTTCTTTTTGCCTGTAACATTTCCGCCTAAGATACTGCCGATTTTTTCGTACATTGACTTTAACTGCTTCAGTGTTTGTGCATCGTCAAAAACAGCTACCGTTATTCCTTTTTCCTCAATCTGAGCCTTAACATCTGAGTCAAGATTTGATTCGGCAAATACAATATCAGCTCCGGTATTAGCAATAGCCTGAACATCGGGAGTAGCTTCATCCCCCACACTTGGCACAACACTAAAACCCTTTTGAGTTACTGCGTCACTTCTTCCTGTCATTTTTATATCATATCCAATACAGGAGATAATATCAGCAAGATTCTTACTTAAAACTACAATGCTGTTTGGCTCTGCACCCACTGTCGCCGAGCCTACAGTAACAGGATATTCACTTTCCTGTGAACAACCGCTAAACCCAAAGGCAGATATTGTAATTATTAACAAAGCTAAAACAACAGAAATTATTTTCTTACTCATAATACGCCTCCGCTATACCAAAAGTGATTCTACAAACTGCTTTGCACAACGTGGTGAACGTCCGCCCTTATTCAGTGCAAAGGATTCCGCCTTTATAGCAAGCTCTTTTTCATCTATATTAAGATTATACTTCTTTGCAAGGGAATATACAATATCAAGATATTCCTTTTTGTCAGGATTGCTAAAGCACACCGAAAGTCCGAATCTGTCGGAAAGAGAAAGAGTTTCCTGCATATTATCTCTGCGGTTAATATCATCGCTGTCCCTGTCCTTCCAGCTTTCTTTAACAAGATGCCTGCGGTTTGATGTTGCATAAATCAACGCGTTATCCGGTCTTGCCGCCAAACCGCCCTCCAGCAAAGCTTTTAATGTAGTATAGCTTTGGTCCTGACTTTGGAATGACAAGTCGTCGATAAATATAATAAACTTCATCGGCAAAGAAGCAATTTTGTCAACCAGAATAGGAAAGTCAACAAGTCTTTCCTTAGGCATTTCAACTACCCTCAAGCCGTCTTTTCTAAATTGATTGGAAATAGCTTTTACAGTGGAGCTTTTACCTGTGCCCATATCTCCGTAAAGCAAACAGTTATTACAGGACTTGCCCTGTAGGAAAGCCTTGGTATTATCCACAACCTTTGCTCGCTGGGTTTCGTATCCCACAAATGAATCCATAGTAACCTTGTCAGGATGCTCCACAGGACAAATCTGTCCGTCACGCCATATAAAGGCTTTGTAGCGGGCAAACATTCCGCAACCGTTATTTTTATAGAAATTGGCAAGAACATCTAAAGAAATATCCTCACCTGTAAATTCCTCTACAGGCACCCCTGTATTCCAAACAGGCAAAACGGGAATTAACTCTTCAATGTCCTCTTTGTACTTATAGTCGGCAATAATCTCCTGCGGGGATAATTTGCCTGCAAAGAGAATTGCTTTGCAATCATTTACTGTTGCATTAAGCACATTTTGAGGCAAGGACTCTGCGTTACCGCCTGTTGCAGCAAGGGTGAAAATATTTTCGTCATATAGCGCTGTTTGAGTAATGGCGTTGAGGAAATTGTCCTCTACCTTGCGAACACACAATAATGAATAAAACTTCCCATATGCAGATAGAAATTCATCAGGGCATTTATCCATAGTTCCAAGCAAATTCATATATCCTTTAACTATACTTCTGTTTTGCACCCCCCTGAACACCGACAGGGAATTTAACAGCAAATATGCTTTGTATGATTTTTTCATATTTCATCATTCCTAACTAATTAATTTTACTATTTTTTTAGTTTTTCGTCAATATATAGGGATTTTTCGGCAATAAAAATTTTTTAAATTTTTTTAAAAAAACTCTTGCATTTTGTAAAAAGTAGTGATATAATAAACAAGTCGTTTGAGGATGACGTAAATAATAGTTGGTGTCGATGACGCCGGGGGTCCACCTGTTCCCATACCGAACACAGAAGTTAAGCCCGGTAGTGCCGACGATAGTTGGCTGGTGACGGCCTGTGAAAATAGGAAGACGCCAACACATCAAAGTGTCCACCCAGTAGGGTGGGCGTTTTTATTTATAATAATTGAAAATGGAAAATTGAAAATTGAAAATTTTGGTCGAGTAGATAGGTTTCTTTAAACAAAATACTTTTATGCCCGACAGTATCAATAACCGCCAAAGGCGGTCTATAAATTTGGTCGGCAACGTGACGTTGCATCCATTCCGAGCAGACAGGTTTATATAACACAAAGCTCTATTGCCCGACCGTAATGTTACATCAGTACTATACTACCATAACGTGACGTTGCACCCATTCCGAGCAGATAACTTTGTTTTAACAAAAAACATTTCTGCCCGACCATAATCACAAATCTCCGCCAAAGGCGGAATATAAATTCGGTCGGGAACAGTAGTTAATTTATATATGATTTTTTCTACACGTCATTCATTTTCCATTTTCCATTTTCCATTTTCCATTTTCAATTTTCAATTTAAAAGCCGGTGATTATATGGATAATATAAAAAACCTTATCTCTGTTTGGGATTTTTTCAAAAACACCGAAAAGCCGATTATCCTCTACGGAATGGGCGACGGTGCGGACAAGGTAATAAGAGAATTTGAAAAACTGAACATAAAGCCTTACGGAGTTATGGCTAGCGACGATTTTGTGCGAGGTCAAAGCTTTCATAACTTTAGGGTAAAAAAGCTTTCTGACTTTGAAGAGGAGCTTGAGGATTTTGTTATTGCACTGTGCTTTGCAAGTCAGCTTCCTGAGGTAATTGAAAACATCAAAGCTGTCTCTAAAAAGCACACCTTGCTTGTCCCCTCTGTTCCTGTTTTCGGCGATAACATTTTTGACAGGGAGTTTTATATCAACAATATTGATAGCTTTGACAGAGCCTACAATTTGTTGGCAGACAACCAAAGCAAAAAGGTTTTTGAAAATGTGGTGAAGTTTCAATACACAGGAGATATTAAGTATCTGACTGAATGTGAAACAACAAAAGACGAGGTATTCAACAATATTTTAAAGCTTAATAACGAGGAAAGCTACCTTGATTTGGGAGCATATCGAGGTGATACTATAGAGGAGTTTTTGAGCTACACAAATAATGAATACAAGAGCATTACTGCCTTTGAGCCTAACCCTAAGAACTTCAAAAAATTGCAGGAATACTGCAAGGATTTAGAGAGAGTAAACCTGTGGCAAATCGGCTCCTACAGCAAAAACACCATAATAAACTTTAACAATAAAGCAGGCAGAAACTCGGCTATAACTTGTCAGGGAACTCCCGCTCAAGTGGCTACTGTTGACACAATACTTTGCGGAAAGAAAATTACATACGCAAAATTAGATGTTGAAGGTGCTGAAAAGGACACCTTCATAGGTATGGAAAAAACTCTAAAGCTATTTAAACCAAAGCTGAATGTTGCCGCATATCACAGAAGTGAGGATATTTTTTCAATTATCCTACAGATAAATGAGATTAATCCCGACTATAAATTTTTCCTGCGACATCATCCCTATATCCCCCATTGGGACACAAATTTATATTGTATATGATTGTATATATGAAAAGGTGCGGTTCACAACAAAAGAACCGCACCCTTTTTATTATGTTTTATAGAAAAACTTAATCAGCTGACTTTAATATAGCAGTGGATTGAGGTGGCAACCTCAAAGAAGAGCCGTTCAATGAAATATGTTCATCCACCTTATCGCCTTGACTGTTTGTTCCGTCAGAAGCAACAAGGTCACCCCTTAGGGCTGGATTAGACAGCATATCCTCCCCTATTGTGATTTCCTTAACATCAGTGTCGCTTATGTTGTGAACAATCATAATCTCACTGTCCTGATACTCAACGATATATCCGCCGATTAGAGAATCTCCAAAGTCAAGCTTTTCTGTTATTGTACCACGGGCAATTTCCGGGTTTTGATTTTTGATTTTGATTATTCGCTTGTAAAAGCTCAACAGAGAGCTCTCGTCAGCAAGCTGTTGCTTTACACCACCGTATGGGACTTGACTCTTATCAGAGCCTACCACGCCGTTCACATATATTTCAGGTAAATTCTTGCTGTCCCATACCATTGGGCAACGCTTGTACTCGTCCTTGTCCTGCTCGGAATCCTGGAGCATACCTATTTCCTCACCGTAATATATGTATGAATTGCCCGGCATCATCATATAAATAGACGCCGCCATTTTTGTAGCGTTTGTATTTCCGCCTTTTAAGTAGTTTCCGCTACGCATTTGGTCGTGATTAGAAAGGAAATAGCAGTTAATGGCATTTTCGTTGGACTTTTTTGTTGCCTTTTCGTATTTTTCAACCTGTGATATAATTCCGTTAATATTACGCAAACGCAGTGAATTCACAAAAATTCCTGAAGAGCCTGCAAAACCAAAGGCAAACAAGCTGTCAATCTTTGAATTATACAAGTCCTGAATATCGGAATTATTGGTCCAATGCTCGCCTACCATATACACGTCAGGGTCAATCTCAGATACAGCGTCATAATACCACTCTAAAAATTCCTTTGCCCTTGTGTTTTTACTTTCGTAATATCTGCAAGCATCTAATCTGAAGCCGTCAACATCATGGTCCTTTAGCCAAAACTCAGCAATATCAAGGAAATATTCTCTTGTACATTCTGCACTTAAATCCCATTCCGGCATATACGGCGAAAAGTTTGACTCGTAGTAATAATTATTTCCTATATGTGTATGAGTAGTACCCGGGTTTGTATCATAATGGTCAATCTCAAAATATTTTGCATCGCCCTCAAGATTACCCTCCAATGCCTCTTTGCAGGCATTTTCAAACAAGGGCATAAATTTTGAGCAATGATTAAGCACCATATCGATAACAACATTTATACCACGTTTATGGCACTCCTCAACAAGCTCGTCAAAATCCTCCAAAGTGCCAAAATACTCGTCAATGTCAAAGTAGTCGATTACGTCGTACTTGTGGTAGGATTGGGATGGCATAATAGGGGTAAGCCAAATTCCGTCAATACCCAAGTCATCATCAGTAGAGGGATCACCGTCGTTAAGGTAGTCAAGCTTTGAAATGATACCCTGTATATCCCCTACTCCGTCACCGTCGCTGTCACAGAAAGAGCCTACAAAAATCTCATAATAGTTGCGGTATTTGTCGTTAGATTGAGTTACTTCTATATTTTCCGTTGGGTCTGTGTACGGATTTTCACAGCCTACAAAAAACAAACAGGATGAAACTATACACATAACTAAAAACAATGATAATATTTTTTTCATATGTTTATCCTCAAAAAAGAAGGGCGACAATAAATGTCGCCCTGAGTTTTTTATTAAAGGGCAATTAACCCTTAACGCCACCGGCTGTAACGCCTTCAACGTAGTATTTCTGCATGAATAGGAACAGGATTGTTACAGGAACAGCAACAAGAACTGAACCGGCTAAGAATTGCTTGAAGTACTCTGTCTTAAATTCCAGAGTAATCATCTTTTGCAGACCGATAGCAACTGTATAGTTTTGAAGATTATCACCCATAATAATCTT
>CAMFQG010000091.1 GCA_945980035.1 uncultured Clostridia bacterium | reverse complement strand
AGCTCTGCAACTTCTAAAAGGAAAATTGAAAATAAAGCTTTGCAGTTGGTCAGAATTATAAGCAAAGCCCAAAATTGAAATTAATATTTTGGATAAAGGTTCCCTTGTGTAAAGGCTGTGGCTAAGCCTCATAAAAAAAGCCTCCCTTGTGTAAAGGGAGGTGGCACGAAGTGCCGGAGGGATTGTTACAAATCCGGTCGGGAATATAAGTAAATTTCCCTATGAACCTATCTCCTCGACCACAATTTTCCATTTTCCATTTTCAATTTTCAATTTAAATAACGGAGGTAATTCTATGAAAACAAATTTAAAACGCATCAGTAAGCGTTCTTTAGCATTAATCCTCGGAATATTAATGCTGTTCTCAACCCTAATGGTTGGTACTATTTCTACTGCTAATGCTGCCGGTGCAGTTAGTGGTGTTTTCGCTAAAGGTGAAAAAATCTATTACGATTTTAGTGCTACGGCAGCAACTGAAGTAAACTATTACGGTGAAAATGCTACTTATGATCATACTAATTCTTTACCTGATAATAAGATTATTGAAGTTACATTGCTTAAAGAACTTAATCTTAATACCTTAGCAAGTAATAATATTAATTTATGTAAAACCAATGTTGATAGTTGGGGATATGATTTAAAAGCTACTGTCCCTCCGGATGGTGCCAATATGGTTATAGTAGCGTCAGATAGTAAGTCCTTTACTTGGGGCACTTATGGCGGTACTACAGGCGGTGGCACTACTGAAAAGAATTACTACTATTCAAGTAATTATGATGAACGCAATCATTTCAAGTTGATGACTGTTGATCCAAAGCATCCCGATTCCTACATAATATATGTTAGTGACGATGGTGCAAACAAAAGCGATACTGCTACTGCTGGTTTCTTAAACGATGCAAGAAAGTTTAAAATCGCAGATAGTACTGATAGTGGCAGTTTAGATTCCGATGCTCATTGTGTAAACCATAAAATCTACACAAATAATTATTCACAACATATAAATACAAGTCCCAGTTTAACAGATTCTATAGACTTTCATATGGATTCAGAATGGAAGGACCTTTACATCAGAAACAAGGGCACAAGTACCGCTACAAGTCTAAAAAATTTTTACATTCAGTACAAACCTAGTGATGGGGATACCGGTCTAAATGGTACTATCACAATCTGGTCAACAGCTGACTATGAAAGCCTACCCACTTCACCATCACCCACAGTGACACCAACTGAATCTCCTTCTACTACTGTACGTCTCTATTACGACAATCCTAATGATTGGCCATATGTTTATGCTTACCTATGGAAAGATAGTGATAAAACAGAAAACGCACAGTATCCGGGTGAGGATATTAAAGGTAACTACGTAACAATAAACAATACAAACTATTATTATGTAGAATTTGACTCCGCTTCAGGATATGATCGTATTATTTTCAATAATAAAAGTACTGATAGTGACAAGAAAACCAAAGATATTGTGATCACTGCTTCTGCTAATGGCAAGTATTGGAACGGTATTACTTGGGCTGACTTGCCACAGGATGCAAGTTACGGCGAAGTAACTGCTCGTTTAGAGTTGAAGAATACTCAGTCGAAATATGAAAAAAATACTACCTATACACGTTTACTCCACGCATATTCAAAAGCCGGAGATAAGAGTAAACAGGCTACAACTTATAAATATGAGTATTATTACTCCAAATCCTCTGATTTGAGCAATCCTGTTCCAATTGCAACACATACTCAGACAGGAGTAACAGATGCTGACTATGCTAATTACAAAGATGCTAATGAAAGTACATGGATTTGTAAGGACGATTGCGATTTTACTGTTCCGGACGCATATGGAAAATATTATTTCTATGTAATTATCACAGGTTATTCAGACGCGGATTGTACTAACCGCACAACCGTTATGGCTAATTCTTCTGCTAAGGATAAGCCATATATCAATGTGGTTGACCCTAATTATAAAAAGAATGCCTACAGTGGCAGCAATCTTGTATGGGTTGACGCTCGTCCGGATTATGAAAACGGCGACACTGCTTCCCTGATTAAATGGTCCTTTGCAAAAGGAGACGGCGGTACGGCAACTGATGGTGGTAAAACACTGTACACTTTCTACCTGCCGTCAAGTGTAGATATGAATAATCTACATATTTACCATAATTTGGGTTCATTAAACATCGGCGATACTCCTATTACTTCAGGAAATACCTATCCCTTCACAAAAGGCACTGTATATGATGTCACCGGTGATGTTAATGCAAAGGTTGTATTCCGTCAGGGTAGCACAGAGTCAGGCCAACTTTATCTTAATACTGTTAAAGGCTCTTCCACTACAACATCTGATTCCTTACCTGTAAAAACAACCAATATTGATTATAAGGTTTTCAAAAAAGATAACCAATGGACAGGATCTGTTCTTTATGCTCAGAATACCGGCTTTGTTAGTTCTAATACAATTAAGAAACTAAAAGGTAGAGGCAACTCTTCCTTTGAGGCGTCCTGTGAGTTATTTGGTAAGTATGCATATAACTTGACTCTTACTAATGCTGTTCAGCTTTTTGGAATGGCAAATAAAAACGGTAATACAAAAGGTGACACAAAGTATTGTTTACTTGCTAACGACTTTGATTCAACTCAGGCGCGTAACTCCTATATCTACAAACTTGCTAAAGAATTAGGATTTACATACTTCCCTGATTTTAAAATGACCGATGTTTATGACAACGGTGAGTATATGGGTTCATATTTAATAACCCAGAAGGTCGAGTTAGGTTCAAAAGCGCTTATTAATGTAAGTGAGGTTGCCAACACAGGTACCGCCAAGGAAACTCCAACTAAAACTACATACAATAGTAAACCGATTGCTTATGACGCCGGCGTTACTGAGCCTGCTGATTACCAGAACGGAACATATTTAATGGAGTTTGAGCTTTGTGAGCGTTATCAAGACGAAATATCTTGGTTTGTATCAGGTCAGGGACAGCCGATCTGCGTTGCAAGTCCTGAAAGTGCTTCCTTAAATGAGGTTAAGTTCTTAAAGGATAAGTGGGACTATGTTGAAGATAAGGTTTATACAGGTAAGCTTGATGAGATTCGTGACAAGATTGACGTTGAGTCCTTTGCAAAGATGTATTTGATTCAGGAACTTACCAAAAACCTTGACGCTTGTGCTACCAGTTACAACGTTATTTACAAAGGTAGCGAAGATAAATTCTACGCTGAGCCTGTTTGGGACTTTGACTGGGCTTTAGGTAACCATACTACAACTAAAGCATTGTATGAGTCTCCTGACGATGCTAATAAAACAGTTAGTGACCCCACAGGCTTCTTTGCAAGATATAAGTCTATCTATGCTGATGGAGATAAGAAAACCGTTGAGACAGGAACAGTTCGTGACTTCCAGTCAGCACTTTGCAGAGAGAATTCTTCTTTCTGGGCTGACGTACAAAATATCTGGAAAAACGAGTTTTATGAAGAGGCAACTAATATCAATACTTGGTTAAGCGGAACTTATGCTGATCAGATTAAAGATACAGTTGCAATGAACGAATACCGTTGGGGCTTTATTGATGATATAGGTAACAATAGAAAAGATTATTGGGGAACAACAAATACAGGTACAAACTTTGTTGATTGTACTAATTCTCTAACCGGTTGGATTACTAACCGTCTAAAATGGCTGAATAAAGAAACAGATACTTCAAAAGGTATTCCTGATAGATATTATACGGTAACTGCTACGGCTAAGCCGGATACTGCAACTGCCTCTGTATCTGCAACAGCAATTCCTTCAGCTTCTTCCTTAAACAACTCAATCGCTAAGGATACTATCTGCCTGTTCTCAACAAAAAATACAGATGAGAATGCAACATTCAAAGGCTGGTTTGATAATGCCGACGGCATCGGTACTGCCTTATCTACTGAGCCAACCTACAAGACTACAATAACCGGAGATACCACACTCTATGCTGTGTACTCTGCTGCAGTAGATTCTCCGTATGTGTACACTGCTCCTAATGTAACTCTTAATGCTGATAAAACTGATGCAGACAGCGGTGATACAATTACTCTTACTGCTACAGCAACAGACATTAAAGTTACACATAATGGTGGTACACCTACAGATTACACAGGTAACATAGTTTATAAGTTCTATCGTAAGGTAGATGGTGGCGATGATATTCTTATCAATACTGTCACTTCTACAAATACTACTGCAACAGCAACTATTCGTTTTGACGATACTGCTACTTATTATGTAGTTGCTTATCCATCTTTCGATGAAAATGCTAACAATAAGGCATCTGTTACAGTTAAGAACCTAACTGTTACTAATAAGGAAATAATTAAACTTTATGTTGACTTTAATGAAGTTACATTAACCTCTGAAGGTCCTACAGTTACAGTAACAGGCGATAAAGGTCAGAACTTTACTTATACATTAACTCAGCTTGGAAATAGCAATATCTTCTATAATGACCAGGTTGAAGTTGTTTATTATACTAAGAGTGACGGTTCTGTTGAAAACGGATTTAAGCTTGTTAACATTACTGACGGCGATACAAAAGTTACTGTTAATAAAAATCAGCCTGACTTAAATAAGGTTCTTGAGAATAAGATTCTTTGGTATATAGCAAATACAAGAGAACTTCAAACTAACTATTCTGAAGAATATTACCAAATTGTTGACACACTATCCCACACAAATGACGGTGATTATCAGTCAACAATGACAGTAAGTAAGGAATTTAACCCAACACAAAAGCGTGTTTATTTAACAGATAACTCCGGTGAAAAAGGCTTAACATGGAGTAAAATCTATGCATCATATTCAACTGACGGCAATACTTGGACAGAATATACTGAAATGCGGTATTCAGGTTTAAACCAGTATAAGCAGAAATATTACTTTGTTGACTTGCCTTATGATGTAACCGGCTTGAAGTTTGCAGGAGATACTGCAGGTACCGGGGCAATAAATGCTAATCTGACAGCAAATTTGGACTACAAGACAGATAACGCTTATTACTTTGAAACATCAAAGCAAGTATTGCTCTGGCCCGGAAATAATGGAGTTAAAGACTTCCCGGTAACACCTATTATCCTTAATTACAACGCTGATGTTTATGTTGCAGTTGGCGAGACTGTTGATATTACACCGAGCGAACACTCAGCTTCTAAAAAAATTACATATGAAGGTATTAACACTTCTATCGCAACTGTTACAGCAAGCGGTGACTTTGGCGCTACTGTAACCGGTGTTGCTAAGGGCGTTACAACTGTTACATTAACTCCATACGGTACTATCGGTGATAATGATATCGGTGAAACAGCAACCGTAACAGTACACGTAGTTGACAAGAATGAGCTCAATATGCTTGTTGGTAACGGTGAAAATGCAATCAGTCTCAAAAACTCAGGGGCAAAAGATTACGTTGAGGCTTCCTACAACGGTTTCCTTACCGAGTATGCGTATGCACTTGATGTATATAATACATCCTTTAACCAGACTGAAATTGATGACGCTTCTGCTCGTTTAAGAAAAGCACTTGAAGCGCTCCATACTGCTCAATTTACATCTGAACAAGATCAGTTTAGTGTACTTGCATACAATTCAGCAATTTCTCAGGTAGTAAGTGCTGACACAGCAAGAGGTACTGTTAGTATTCCGGATGTTAAAACTAATAACTATACAAAAGCAATAACTAATGGTTATGAGGTACTTTATGCTGCAGTTGGCTACAAATTAACTTCAACGGCTACTCAGGTTTCAACTCCTTTCTCTAATTGGACAGTAAGCGGTGTTGAATATTCTACTAACGAGACTCTTGATGTTGCTTCTGCACCCGGTGGTACAACTGTTTATACAGCGAACTTTGCTGCTCCGGAAGTACAACTTACTATTAAGTATAACTTCAATGATTTTGATTCTGCATCAGCCGGTACTTTTGAGTACGTAGAAGGTCACAAAAAACCGGCTTCATATACTACATCAAAATTGTACGTATCTAATGCTGTATTAAACGATCCTACAGAGCTTGCTAAATTTGTTAAGGTTAATGCTCCAAAACTAAAAAGTAATTACTTTAAATATACTTTTGATGATAATTCTATATCAACAACTCCTAACGATGACGGAACATATTCCGTAAATGCTAACTTTACTGAATCAATGCAAACATATAGTGTTTATGTAGGTACTACACTGATAGGCGATAATTATCACTATCAAGAGTTAATAACCATTCCGAGTTCAGATTTTATTGACAGTGATAACATTTATTGGTACTATGTTGCTGAAGATGGCACAAGAAATCCTGTTTCTACTGATGTAAACTATGAGTTCCGTGTTACAAAGGATCTTTATTTGGGTGTTGCTGTTAATGAGGATAATTTAAAAGTTGATGAGACCTCTGTAGTTACTCATGCTTATACTGAATTCCTTGTAAATAGTAGTAACCAAAAACAAATTCACCAGAATTTCTACATTCAAGATTTCTTTGACGCTGAAAAGTTAGCAGAAAGCGGATATAAAAATGCGAAGTTTGTTGGTGCCGGTGTATTCTTCTACACCTGGAACGATTCACTTAACAAACCGTCTAAGTCTGCTGTAACAGCAAGCCTGAACAACCTTGATACATATGCTCTCCAATTCAAGAATATGGTTACTGATGAAAAGGGCAGGGCTCAGGGCACAGATTATCTTGACGGTGAAAATAAAACCGGCCTTGCATATAGTTACATTGATGCAGGCAAGGATAATGGTAGTATTATTCGTTATGCTAGTGTCAATTCTTGCTATAACTATTTCTTTGACGCAATTATGAATAGCAATTCTGCATATGCTAAATATTCTTACCGTGTACATTCATTCTACATTTACTCATATGATAATGGCAAAGGTACGGAATATAAGGCTGTAGTTAGCGATACTTATGCATCTGCTAAGGTTTATCAGGTAGGTGAATAATCTGATATAATTTTCTCGTGTATATCAGATCAACTTACAATTTAGGGCTGCCCTCGTGGCAGCCCTTTTGTTATATATTATTCTCTTTACTAAATTTTGATATTAAAATGCTTGACTTAATATT
>CAMFQG010000090.1 GCA_945980035.1 uncultured Clostridia bacterium | reverse complement strand
TCGGAGATGTGTATAAGAGACAGTTGCACACCATAACCGATACAGAGCCTATCGGACCAAAGAAAATGTGCGATTTATTAGTAGTAGCACCCTGTACCGGAAACACTTTGGCAAAGCTTTGTCAGGGTGTTACCGACAGCTCGGTTACAATGGCTGTAAAATCGCACCTGAGGATTAAACGTCCTGTGCTTTTGTGTGCCGCCACTAACGACGGACTTGGAGCAACTGCACAAAATATAGGAAGACTTATCAATACTAAAAACATATACTTTGTGCCTATGAGCCAAGACGATTATGTGAACAAGCCTAATTCTCTTGTGGCGCATTTTGAGCTGATTCCCAAGTGTGTGGAGGAGGTTTTGAAAGGCATACAGCCTCAACCGATTTTCGGCTGATAAAATTAAAGCAGAGAGTAGAATTTATTTTGCTCTCTGTTTTATTATTTTACTTGAAAATGAAATATTCATTTGCTATAATAAAGTGGTGTAAGTATATGCGGAGAGATTGATATGAAATATTGTACTAAATGCGGAAAGCTTTATAATGATGATGACGTTGCGTGCAACGATTGCAAGAAAGGTCATCTTGAAACAATTACTGATGAAAGCACACCTGTGCTGCTTTGCAGCGGTGATGTTATGGAACGTGACCGAGTTCAGGCGGCTTTAAAAGACAGCGGTATTCCAAGCGATTATCATAGGAAGATGGTGACAGGAAATTCACAGCTTGTAACAGGAGTGGATTTAGATTTATTCGATATACTTGTTCCCTTTAATCAATATGAAAAGGCTTTTGATATAGCGGTGGGCATTGGTGCAATACAGCTTGAAGATTGCGAGATAATTCAAGAGGAGCCTGTTGATGAGGCTGTAGAGGAATTTGAAAAAATGTCTCCATCAAAGAGAACCCTTGTAAGGATTATTTCTGCGCTTCTGTTTATACTTGTTGCGGCAGGTATTATTTTCGGCGTAGATTTTATTATGGCATTTATTAAGTCATTATTTATGTAAATATACAATAGTATAGGAGTGGTAAAAATGAAGATAGAAACAAAGTGTATTCAGTCGGGATATACTCCCAAAAACGGAGAGCCGAGAGTTTTGCCGATTGTTCAGAGTACAACATATAAATATGATACATCAGACGAAATGGGTAAGCTGTTTGATTTAGAGGCAGAGGGATTTTTCTACACCCGTCTTGCAAACCCTACCCTTGATGCTGTGGAAAAGAAAATAGCAGATTTAGAGGGCGGTGTAGGTGCAATGCTCACCTCGTCGGGACAGGCAGCTACCACAGCGGCAGTTACAAACATTTGTAAATCCGGCGATCACGTAATTTGCTCAAGTGCAGTTTACGGCGGTACATTCAACCTGTTTATGAAAACGCTGAAGGACTTGGGCATTGACTGTACCTTTGTTCCTCCTATGGTAACAGAGCAAGAGTTAAACGATGCTTTTAAGGATAATACAAAGCTCGTGTTTACAGAGTCTGTTACAAACCCATCCTTAGATATTGCCGACATTGAAATGTTTGCAAAGTGTGCTCACGGCCACAATGTTCCTTTGTTTGTTGACAATACTTTCCCAACACCTATTAACTTCCGTCCTATTGAATGGGGTGCAGATATTGTGCTACATTCAACTTCTAAGTATATGGACGGCCACGCAGTAGCTTTAGGCGGTGTAATTGTTGACAGCGGTAACTTTGACTGGAATAACGGAAAATTCCCAATGTTAAGTACACCTGACGAAACCTACCACGGTGTTGTATATACAGAGCATTTCGGCAAGTCTGCATTTATTGCAAAGGCAAGAGTTCACATTATGCGTGATATGGGGCCACAGCAGTCACCTATGAATGCGTTTCTGCTGAATATCGGTTTGGAAACTCTGTTTCTGCGTATGCCCCGCCACTGCGAAAATGCTTTGGCTGTTGCGAAATTCCTTGAAGCTAACGACAAGATTGAGTGGGTAAACTATCCGAGCCTTGAAAGCAGTAAGTACTACAAGCTTGCTCAGAAGTATATGCCCAACGGTACCTGCGGTGTAGTTTCCTTCGGCGTAAAGGGTGGCAGAAAGGCTGCCGAAAAGCTTATGGCAGAGCTGAAGCTTGCATCTATCGTAACTCACGTAGCAGACGCTCGTACCTGTTGTCTGCACCCTGCAAGTGCAACTCACCGTCAGATGAATGACCAACAGCTGGAGGCAGCGGGTATTTATCCGAATATGATTAGATTTTCTGTAGGCATTGAAAATGTTGAAGATATAATTGCCGACTTAAAACAGGCAATAGATAAGGTGTAATATGAATAATTTTGTTACTGCAATTATTGTTGCGGCAGGTAATTCATCCCGTATGGGACTTGGAATGAGCAAACAGTTTATTCCTCTGCTGGGAGAGCCTGCATTGAAATATACATTAGACGCATTTCAAAGGTCATATATTATTGATTCAATAGTAGTGGTTTGCCGTCCTCAGGACGAAATTGCTATAAGAAGTATCGTTTCCGATAATTCCTTTGACAAGGTTGAGGCAGTTGTCTATGGCGGTAAAGTCAGAGGCGAAAGTGTTGCTAACGGAATCAACAGCGCAAATGAGGCTACAACGCACTTTGCCATCCACGACGGTGCAAGACCTCTTATTGAACTGGGCGACATTGAAAAGGTTGTAAAAGCTGCTTTTGAAACAAAAGCGGCAACCTTAGGCACTTTTGTGACAGACACAATTAAAACCGTAAACAATGAGGGCGATATTGAGTCAACTCCTGTTCGCAGTAAGTTGAGAGCCGTTCAAACTCCACAGGTTTTTGAAAAGGAAATTTACCTAAAGGCTATGAAATATGCTAAGGATAACAGCCTTGATTTCACCGACGATTGTCAGCTCCTTGAAGCTCTTGGTGAAAAGGTGAGAGTAGTTATCGGCAGTCAGGATAATATTAAGCTGACAACTCAGAATGATATTACATTGGTTGAAAATATCCTGAAAAGGAAGCAGGTTTAGTATGAGAATAGGTCACGGATATGACGTTCACAGGCTTGTGGAAAACAGAAAGCTGATTTTAGGTGGGGTTGATATTCCATTTGAAAAGGGCTTGCTTGGCCACAGCGACGCAGACGTACTTTTACACGCTGTTATGGACGCACTTTTAGGTGCGGCGGCTCTTGGAGATATCGGCAAGCTGTTTCCTGATACCGATGATGAATTTTTAGGAGCAGACAGTATTTTGCTTTTAAAAAGAGTCTGCGAAGTTTTGAATGATAACAATTTCAAAATTGTGAATATTGACTCAACGGTAATTGCTCAGCGTCCAAAGCTAAAGGATTATATCGACTTAATGAGAAAAAATATTGCTCAGGCCTGTGGCGTCGATGTTGCTCAAATCAGCGTCAAAGCTACTACCGAAGAAAAGCTTGGCTTTACAGGCTGCGGTGACGGTATTTCAGCCCACGCAGTTTGTTTGATTGATGAAAAATAAACGCATAATAACAGCACCTTGTTCATATTTTTGAACGAGGTGTTTTTTATGTGTAAGAAAGTAATTTCGGCTATTCTGTGCTTTATATTGGCTTTGCCTGTTTTCAGTATCGGCACAGTAGCTTTAAGTGAAGAGGAAATATCGGCACCCACAGCGGTGCTAATGGAAAGCTCAACGAATAAAATTCTTTTTGAGAAAAATGCTCACGAAAAACGGCCCTGTGCGTCTATCACAAAGGTTATGACACTGTTACTTACAATGGAAGCTGTTGAAGATAATAAATTGAAGCTCAGCGATACACTCTCTGCCTCTGCACACGCAGCTTCTATGGGAGGCTCCGATATTTGGCTGGAGGAGGGGGAAAAGATGACTGTTGACGATTTAATCAAGGCAACAGCTGTTGCTTCTGCAAATGACGCCGCAGTGGTTTTGGCTGAGGCAATAAGCGGTAGTGAGAGTAGCTTTGTGGAGGAAATGAACAGTCGTGCAAAGGAGCTTGGTATGAAAGACACTACCTTTAAAAACTGCAACGGACTTGACGAGGAGGGACATATTACCTCTGCCTATGACGTTGCGCTTATGTCAAGTGAATTAATCAAGCACGAAAAGATTTTTGATTATACTTCCATTTGGCTTGACTACCTCCGTGACGGAAAAACTCAGATTGTAAACACTAACAAGCTTTTAAAGACCTACAACGGAATTACAGGCTTAAAAACCGGTACTACCGATGACGCAGGATGCTGTATGAGCGGTACGGCAACAAGGGACGGACTGTCACTGATTGCTGTTGTGCTGGGTTGCGATAACGGAACGTCACGCTTTGCCGATACAGCGGCGTTACTTGATTACGGCTTTGCAAATTATAAAACGGAGAAATTGACGCTTCCCAAAAAGGCTACAAAAACTATAGAGGTCAAGGGCGGTATGACAGATGAAATCCGTCTTAGCTGTGAAAAGCCCGGCTCTGTAGTTGTCAGCAAGTCCTCGAGTGATAAGGTAGTTTGCAAATGTAAATTTCAAAAAGATATTGAGGCTCCTGTAAAAACAGGTGATAAGGTAGGGGAAGTAATATACTATTGCGGTAAAGAAAAATTGAAAACCTGCACAATAGTTTCAATGGATTCTGTGGAAAAGCTTACCTTCAATTCAGTTTTATCTGCTATTTTTAATGCGATAACAGCATTATAAATTTTTGATTTATATATTGCATAAACAACCTTTTTATGATAGAATAATCCTAGGTAAATAAATTAATATGGTTGGTAATCCATATTGATTTTACGGAGGAGATTGAATATGTCAACTAAATTAATTGACAAATACCTGAAAGGTTTTGTAAGAGAAGACGAGTACTCAGGTATTGAGGCACAGGTTAAGGCTGCTCATACAGCACTTCATAACGGAACAGGTCTTGGTAACGATTTTATCGGTTGGGTTGACCTTCCTACAAACTATGATAAAGAGGAATTTGCCCGCATTAAAAAGGCTGCAGAAAAAATCAAAAAGGATACTGATGTTTTCGTTGTAATCGGTATCGGCGGTTCATATCTTGGCGCAAGAGCTGCTATTGAGTTCTTAACTTCACCTAACTATAACGCACTTGCTAAGGATACACCGCAGATTTACTTTACAGGTAACTCTATCAGCTCTTCTGCACTTGCAGATATTATAGAGCTTTGCGAGGGCAAGGACGTTTCTATTAATATGATTTCAAAGTCAGGTACTACTACCGAGCCTGCTATTGCTTTCAGAGTATTCAGAGATATGCTTGAAAAGAAATACGGCAAAGAGGGTGCAAAGGAGAGAATCTACTGCACAACAGATAAAGCAAGAGGAACACTTAAAGAGCTTGCTGACAAAGAGGGCTACGAAACCTTCGTTGTTCCTGACGATGTAGGCGGCAGATATTCTGTATTAACTGCTGTAGGTTTGTTGCCAATCGCAGTTGCAGGCGCTGATATTGACGCACTTATGGCAGGCGCAAAGAAAGCTCAGGATGAGTTTGACAACGACGATTTATACACAAACGATTGCTATAAATATGCAGCAATCCGTAACATTCTTTACAATAAGGGCTACTCAACGGAAATTATGGTTTCTTATGAGCCTGCTTACACAATGATGAATGAATGGTTCAAACAGCTTTACGGTGAGTCTGAGGGTAAGGATAACAAGGGTATCTATCCGTCAAGCGTTATCTTCTCAACAGATTTGCACTCACTTGGTCAGTATATCCAGGACGGTAAGCGTAACCTGTTTGAAACTGTTGTACTGTTTGACAAATGCAAGAAGGAGATTACTTTAGGCACTGACCCCACAAATGTTGACGGCCTTAACTTCCTCTCCGGCAAAACAATGGGCTATGTTAATCAGAAGGCTTTTGAGGGCACAGTTCTTGCACACAATGACGGCGGTGTTCCTAACATTGTTCTTGACGTTGAACAGATGGACGAAGCTAACTTAGGCTACTTAATCTACTTCCTTGAAAAGGCTTGTGCAATTTCAGGCTACATTCTTGGAGTAAATCCTTTCAACCAGCCGGGTGTTGAAAGCTACAAGAAAAATATGTTTGCTTTACTTGGCAAGCCGGGTTACGAAGACCGGAAGGCTGAGCTTGAAGCAAGACTTAAATAATATTACAAGTTTAAATACAAGGAGGAAGTATAGTATGGTTACTTTACTAATCGGAAAAAAAGGTTCAGGAAAAACAAAGAAGTTAATTCAGCTTGCTAACGAGGCTGTTGCTGCTTCACAGGGTAATGTTGTAGTTATCGAAAAGGGCGCAAAGCTTACTTATGATATTACTTCAAAGGCTCGTTTGATTGACACAGAGCAGTATTCAGTATGTGGTTATGACATGCTGTTTGGATTTATCAGCGGTATCTGTGCAGGCAACTATGACGTTACAGATATTCTTGTTGACTCTACTTTCAAAATTTGTCCTGAGGGCGTTGAGGGCATCGAGGCTTTCACAAAGAAGCTACAGGATTTATCAGAAACAGCACAGACAAACATTGTTATGCTTATCTCTGCTGACGAAAGCGAGCTACCAAGCTCAATCAACGCAGTTTGCGAAAGAATCTAATCGGAAAAAATTTAGGGCGGTTCATTTGAACCGCCTTTTTGTTTGCAAAAATATCCCATAACAGCATTAAGTACCTTCTATTTTGCAAAATAAATTTCTATATTTAGTCTGAATGAGTGTATATAATATGACTAAACAGTTATGCAGGTGGTATGCAGATTGTTTATCTTGTCAGAAAAATACATTATTTCGGGTTTGTCGAGAGAAGTTAAATTCACCGCCCACAATCCCTCCGACAAAAATCAAGATTTTTGCCACCTTGGCAATTTTTTTGCAAAAAACATAAAATCTGCAATAATTCCCACAAAAAGTCACGATAAAACAAGATAACCTACATCACCCTACAAAAAGCAATCACATCAACAAATAAGAAAAATCCCACATAAATGGTAACTTTGTATTAACAAATAATACAAAGGAGGTAAGCACCTATGTGGGAGTACATCCTCGGTATTTTCAGAAAATGGTTTTAATTTAACAAATGCCACCCTATGGTGGCATTTGTTTTTTATACTGTCTCTTATACACATCTGACGCTGCCGACGAAGGCTTAGGTG
>CAMFQG010000089.1 GCA_945980035.1 uncultured Clostridia bacterium | reverse complement strand
ACCTAAGCCTTCGTCGGCAGCGTCAGATGTGTATAAGAGACAGTATTAAAAGTGTGCAAAAAATAATTTTGGACACTTTTTTTCTTGCGATTTTATGGATTTTGGCATATAATGATAGATGTATAAATTTGATATTTCTGAAAGTGGAATTTTATCAATAAATAGTACTGGAGGATTTTAAATGAGTATTGAAAACGTAACTTCAGCAAGAGCTTCTATTATGGCTACTGAAGCTTATAAGACGCTCACAGCATTTTTCGATCCTGACACTTTTGTAAGCGTAGATACACTTGCAAAGTCAAAGGACACTTACGCAGAGGTTGTTGCCGGTTTTGGTATGGTAGAAGGTCTGCCTGTTTATGCTTTTGCACAGAACGGTGATTTCTGCGGTGGTGCAATGAGTAAGGCTCAGGCTGCAAAGATTAAGAAGGTATATGACCTTGCACTAAAGACAGGCTGTCCTGTTGTAGCATTTTACAACAGCAACGGTGGACGTCTTGAAGAGGGCAACGCACTGCTTGCAGGTTATGGCGACGTATTAAATGCAGCGTCAAAGCTATCAGGCGTAGTACCTCAGATTTCCGTAATCTTAGGCAAATGTATGGGAACAGGTGCTTTAAACGCAGTATCTGCCGACTTTGTAATTATGAGCAAGGATGCAACACTGTCACTTGACCCAATGAGCAAGGATTCATCAGCTCAGTACAATGCTGAAAACGGTGTAGCTTCTATAGTAGCTGAAAATACTGAAGATGCTGTTTCAAAGGCAAAGGAACTTATTTGTTATCTTCCGTCAAATAACCTAAACACAGCTCCTGAGGCTGTTGCAGAGGAACCTGAAGTTGAGGGTGGTTGCATCTGTCACAGAGTTGCTGATGCAGGCTCTATTTTCAAGCTGTCAAAGGAATACGGCAATACAGGAAAGACAGTATTCGCTCGTGTGGGCGGACAAGTTGTAGGCTTTGTCAACACAAAGGGCGGAGAGCTTTCTGCTGAGGACTGTAACAAGATTTCAAAGTTTGTTCGTTTTTGCGATGCTTTCTCAATTCCAGTATTAACCTTTGTTGATGCTGAGGGCTTTGCTGATATTAAGTCAGCTGTAAAGGTTACTTCTGCATATGCTGAGGCTACTACTGTTAAGATTTCCTTAGTAACAGGCAAGGCTATTGGTTCTGCATATATCGCTTTAGCAGGTACAGGCGCAAATGCTGACGTTGTTTACGGACTTGACGGCGCTGTAGTAAGCCCTGTAAACCCTGAGGCTGCTGCTTTGATTATGGCTCCTGAAAAAATGAACGTGGCTGTTGACAAGCAGAAGGATGTTGCGAATGCTTTTGTTAAGGAAAATCTTTCTGCAGAAAATGCAGCAGAGTGTGGCTACATTGACGATGTAATCACCACAGAGGAAGTTCGTGCTTCTGTAGTTAATGCACTTGATATGCTTATGGGCAAGCGTGTTTCAACACTTGCTAAGAAGCATTCAACAATATAATTTTGTAAATTAATTTATTGATAAAGGGGAATAAACCATGAAAAACTTACGTATAACAGTAAATGGCACAGCCTATGATGTTCAGGTTGAGGAATTAGGTACTTCTTCAGCTCCCGTAGCTTCTGCTCCTGTAGCTTCTGCTCCCGCTCCTGCTCCACAGCCGGCTGCAGCTCCTGCAGGCAATGCAGGCGGTGTTGAAGTAACAGCTCCAATGCCCGGCACAGTAGTTAGAATTGAAGTAGCTGCCGGCGACGCTGTAAAAGCAGGTCAGGACTTAATCTTTATCGAAGCTATGAAAATGGAAACACCTGTTAAGGCAGCACAGGACGGCACTATTGCATCTATTAATGTTGCTAAGGGTGAGGCAGTAGATACAGGTAAAGTACTTCTAACAATGAACTGATTGAGGCGATTTATATGAAAAAGATTTTAGTTACAGAAACTGCCCTTCGTGATGCACATCAGTCCTTGATTGCAACAAGAATGACAACAGACGAAATGCTGCCGATTTTGCCTGAGCTTGATAAAATCGGTTATCATTCTCTTGAATGTTGGGGCGGTGCTACATTTGACAGCTGTCTGCGTTTTCTAAACGAAGATCCTTGGGAGCGTCTTAGAATAATCCGCAAGAACTGTCCTAACACAAAGCTACAGATGCTATTCAGAGGTCAGAATATGCTTGGATACCGTCACTATGCTGATGATGTTCTTGACTATTTTGTACAGAAGAGTGTAGCAAACGGTATTGATATTATCCGTATTTTTGATGCTTTAAACGACATCAAGAATCTTGAAAGAGCAATTAAAGCCGCTAAAAAAGAGGGCGCTCATGCACAGGTAGCAATCAGCTACACAACAGGTCCTGTGTTTAATGAGGAATACTATGTTTCTTATGCAAAGAAAATTGCCGATGCAGGTGCAGATTCAATCTGTATCAAGGATATGGCTGCTCTGCTTACTCCGTATGAAACATACAACCTTGTTAAAGCTATCAAGGGTGCTGTTGATTTACCGATTCAGCTTCATACTCACTACACATCAGGCTTAGGCTCAATGTGTCTGTTAAAGGGTATTGAAGCAGGTGCCGACATTATTGACACAGCAATTTCACCTCTGTCACAGGGTACTTCTCACTCTCCTACAGAGTCAATGGTTGCAGCATTAAAGGGCACAGAGTACGACACAGGAATCGACCTTGAGGCATTCTCAAATATCCGTAATTACTTTATGGATTTACGTAAGAAATATATTGACACAGAGCTTCTTGACACTAAGATTTTGACAGCAGACACAAAGGCACTTCTATATCAGGTCCCCGGCGGTATGCTTTCTAACCTAATGTCACAGCTGAAACAGGCAGGCAAAGAGGACCAGCTTGACGAGTGTCTTGCAGAAGTACCACGTGTACGTGCTGACGCAGGTTATCCTCCTCTTGTTACACCAACATCACAGATTGTAGGCACACAGGCTGTATTCAACGTAATCACAGGCGAGCGATACAAGATGGTTACTAAGGAGTTCAAGGGCATTATTCAGGGCAACTACGGTACAACACCAATGCCAATCGATCCTGAATTTGTAAAGCAGATTATCGGTGACGAAAAGCAGATTACCTGCCGTCCTGCTGATTTGTTAGAGCCTGAGCTTGAAAAGCTGCGTGCTGAAATTCCTCAGTATATTATGCAGGATGAGGACGTTTTATCATATGCACAGTTCCCTGAGGTTGCAACTAAATTCTTTGAAAAACGCCGTGAGTCACAGGCTGGCATCAATTCAGATTTAGTTGATAAAGAAAATAAGGTTTATCCCGTTTAATAACAGATTAAGGCACTGACGTTTTGTCAGTGCCTTTTTATGATTCCATTTGTAAAATCCTTTGAGCAGGCTGAAATTTTATCTGTTCCCAAAGAGTATAAATCACTTGCAAGTAAGTCAACGTCAAATATTTTCCTTGCATTTTCATCAAGGCTTTTGTATCCGTCGGAAACATTTGTAATCAATGCAAGCCTTGCATATTTTAACAGCTCTGCTCCTTTTTTGTTAAATCCCAAAACTCGTATATAGGGAACCTCAATACTCAGCATATCCTTTGTAATCCCAAGAAAAGCACAGATAATAATACGTCTGATTCTTGCTCTTGTATATCTTTTTGTTTTAATGCTGTCTATTAACTGCTGAAGAGAAGTGCTGTTTTTTACACTTTCGTATATCCTGTTTTCCAACCCCTCGTTAACGTCAGGGAGATTTTTAATATCCTCTATGCTCATTGTCCTAAGCTTATACAAAATAACTTTCTCAAGCTTTTCAATATTTGCAGGGCTTTCAAACAGCTCTCTGTTGCATTTTGGAATATAGCGGAAAATTTCACCATCGTTTTCACTAACCATTTTTCTTATATTACTTGCACTTGTGATATTTCCGTTACATTCTTCACAGTCGTGTTCAACGCCGATTCTGTCAATTATCATCGGTTTTATGTCTGTACCTTTAAGCGCCTTTAAATATTCAACCGATAAAATGTTGTTGGCTTTCGTTACAGCGTCACCGGCTTCTTTCGATACAATAATTTCAAGTGCCTTTTGCACAGCAATAGGATAGTAATCTCCATTTTCCATAAATTCCTTTACCTTTCTGTTAAAATCTGCATTGTCAAAAGCTTTTGCAATTTCAAATAGTAAATCCTTGTTGCTTTCCTCTGCGCTGAAACAAAGATTTTCGGTAACGCCTAAAGCCTGTGCAATCTGTACACCCGCTTTAGCAAAGCTTTGTGCACTGCTTACAGCATAAACTGTAGGTAATTCAACTACCAAATCTACACCGTTGTTCAGAGCAATTTCTGCTCTCTTAAATTTATCAATAAGTGCAATGTCGCCCCTTTGAGTAAAATTACCACTCATAATAGCTACTATAGGGTTGTGGCAGTATCTTTTAATAATGTCAATTTGGTACTTGTGACCGTTATGAAAAGGGTTGTATTCACAAATTATAGCAGAGGCTTTCATAAAAAACTCCATTCTGTTTAGACCAATTTCAACAAAAGTCTTGAAAATTTCAATTCTATCGTATATTATATTATAGTGTGTAAAAAGTAATTAATCAATATCGGAGGATAATGAAATGAAAATTTTAGTAATTAATGCGGGTAGCTCATCACTAAAATATCAGCTTATTGATATGGATGGGGAAAAGGTACTTGCAAAAGGTAATTGCGAAAGAATCGGTTCAGAGGGTTCTGTAATCGGATACAAGGCAGGGGACAAGAACATTAAAAAGCAGGTAGATATGCCTGACCACACTAAAGCTTTCCTACAGGTTAAGGATATGCTTATTGACCCTGAGGTTGGCGTAATCAACAATCTATCCGAGGTTTCTGCAATCGGTCACAGAGTTGTTCAGGGTGGCTCAATTTTCAAAGAGTCTTGCTTGGTAAATGATGATACAATTGAGAAAATTAAAAGTCTATCTCCACTTGCACCTTTACATAATCCTGCAAATGCACAGGGTATTGAGGCTTGTAAGCAGGTATTCGGTGATGAAATACCACAGGTTGTTGTATTTGATACTGCGTTCCACAGCACAATGCCTGAAAAAGCATTTATGTACTCAATTCCTTATGAATATTACGAGAAGTACGGCGTACGTCGTTACGGCTTCCACGGAACTTCTCACCGTTATGTAAGCAGTGAAATGGCTAAAAGAATGGGTAAGGATATTAAAGACTTAAAGATAATCACTTGCCATATCGGTAACGGCTCTTCAATCACAGCTATTGACCACGGGAAAGTAATTGACACAACAATGGGACTTACTCCTCTTGACGGCTTTATGATGGGAACACGAAGCGGTGCTCTTGACCCATCTGTAGTAACATTTATCGAAGAAAAGGAACACCTGTCTGCACAGGAAATGGATACAATCCTAAATAAAAAATCAGGTTTGTTAGGTGTTTCCGGCGTATCAAGTGATGACCGTGACATATCTGCTGCTGAAGAGGGCGGTAACGCTCGTGCAAAGCTTGCTCACGAAATGCTCTATTATCAGATTGCTAAATATGTGGGCTCCTTCTATGTTGCTTTAGGGGGCTGTGATGCAATCGTATTTACGGCAGGACTTGGCGAAAATCAGCCAAACCTCAGAAAAGGCGTTTGCGACTATCTGAAATGTATCGGTGTAGAAATTGACGTTGATGCTAACAACAACGCAATTCACGGCAACGAAGGTAAGCTTTCAACAGATGCTTCTAAGGTAAGAGTTGAGCTTATCGCTACTAACGAAGAGCTTGTAATTGCTCGTGATACAAAGGCTATCGTAATGGGCTAATCAAAATTAATTAGCTTTATTCCGGATATTATAAAAACACCCTCCGTTTTTAGCGGAGGGTTCTTTTTATGCGTGGCTGTTTATTGATGTGTCACTTTCAATTTCATCATCTCTGAACAACAGAGAAATGCACCATACAGCGGCAAGTCCCACAAGAATATAAATAATCCTGCTTATAATTCCTGTCTGACCTCCGCAAATCCAGGCAACTAAGTCAAACTGGAAAATACCGATGCTGCCCCAGTTAAGACCACCAATAATTGCAAGTACCAATGCGATTTTGTCTAACATATTAAAGCCTCCTTTAATCAATGTTAGTATTGGCACTTATAGTTTTTTTATTCAAATTAAATAAATAATTATATCTGCAATAACTAAAGCAATTCCCAAAATCAAAATTGCCAATCCTATTATTCTTGTAATTTTTACAGCCTTTTTAACCTTTAATTTTGAAATCATACCGTCAGTTGGCAACGGCAGTAATAAAACGGTAAATCCTAAAATCGCAGTGCTTATAGCAATAATACTGAATCCCAAGTAATCCATAATGGAAAATATAATTAAGCCTAAAGGAACAGCGAACAGGCACACACAGTTAATAACAGAAAAAACTATGGAAAATTTTTCTTTTATAGAATAAAACTTAACTGTGTTTATCTGACAGTCCTGGCAACAATACATATCGTTGTAGGAGATTTCTTTTCCGCAGTAGTCACATCTTTTCATATATTGCCTCAAATCTTATGTCAAAATTCTTTCTTTTTTCTTGCCTGCAATATGTTTTACAATAATAACACCGCTGACAATGAATAATACTATGCTTATCCATTGACTTGTTGATATTCCAAGCCAGATACCTCTGTAAATATCCCCTCGGAAAAACTCGTCAACAAATCTTATTATGCTGTATAAAAACAGATACACAAAAATCAAACTACTTTTCATTACCTTTTTACTGAATAAAATCAGCATAACCGCAAACAAAATCAGATTTAGACCGCTTTCCAAAAGCTGAACAGGAAATCTGTTGACGTGATTACAGCTTTCTACCAAAGCCTCTGTTGCAGTAAATCCAAATTCGCTCTCTATACCGTAACAGCATCCTGCTAAAAAGCATCCCAATCTGCCGAAAACATGGAACAGAGGAATAGCTACCGCATAGCAATCCGAAAAATCTCCTATACTTATTTTCCTCAATTTGCAGTATAAAGCACCGGCACCTAAAGCGCCAAGCAATCCACCGTAAAAAACCATTCCGCCTATACCGTTTACGATTACCCCGAAAAGGAACATAATGTCTTTTTGCTCATTAATAAAAATTTGAACACCGTTGACCATATATGGAATATTGGTAATTCCGTACAGAATATGTGCTCCTAAGAAAGCACCGACCAGTGCAGCTATTGTTCCTATAAGAAAATCCTCAACACAAATTTTTGTTTTTCTTATTAACAAAAACGCTACCAAACCCATTATTAGTATTCCGATAGCAGAACAGATACCGTAAGTGCTCAATTCTAAGCTAAATAAATTAATTTTTGGAAACATAACTTTCCTCCTATCCATAATAAAACATATATA
>CAMFQG010000088.1 GCA_945980035.1 uncultured Clostridia bacterium | reverse complement strand
GCAGCGTCAGATGTGTATAAGAGACATTATTTATAGTATAATGTTTTTGTATAATCAAAAATCGGAGAGAATAATTTGGAACATTATTTAGATAACAGTGCCACTACAGCAGTTTACAGAGAAGTGGCAGAAAAAGCAGCTGAGATTATGACAGTGAATTTCGGCAATCCAAGCTCGCTGCACAGCAAGGGCATGGAAGCAGAGGATGAGCTGATTAAGGCTCGCCACATTATCGCAAAAAGCCTCGCCGTTGAGGACAATGAAATATATTTCACAAGCGGCGGCACTGAGGCCAACAACTTGGCTGTACTGGGAGCTGTTAACGCATTAAAACGCAGAGGAAATAAAATAGTAACCACAGCGGTTGAACACAGCTCTGTTTTTGAAACAATGAAACAGCTTGAAGCACAGGGCTTTGAGGTTACATATATAGAGCCTGACAAAGAGGGGAATATAAGCATTGAGGATTTTATAGCTCATATAGACAAAAACACGATTTTAGTATCCTTAATGGCAGTTAACAATGAAATGGGCAATATTCTGCCCTTTGATAGGGTAAGCAAAATTATCAAAGATAACAACTCCCCTGCTCTGCTTCACTGCGACTGCGTTCAGGCTTACTGCAAAATTCCGCTGAAGCCCAAAAAGTACGGTATTGATTTAGCTACGGTAAGCGGTCATAAAATTCACGCACCAAAGGGTGTGGGAGCATTGTTCATAAAAAATGGAGTTCGCATTATTCCCCAACACTTCGGCGGTGAACAGGAAGGCAAAATCCGCCCCGGCACAGAGCCGTTGCCACTTATATGCGGTTTTGCAAAAGCAGTAACTATGGCGGATATTGAAAAAAACTATCAGTACATTTCAAAGCTGAACAGCTATGCAAGAGAAAAGCTCAGCACCATTGACAGCGTTGTAATTAACTCGCCTGAAAATGCTTTGCCCTATATTATCAACATTTCCGTAAAGGGTATCAGGAGCGAAACTATGCTCCACTATCTTGAGCAGTTTGAAATATACGTTTCAAGCGGAAGCGCCTGTGCAAAAGGAAAGCCCAGCCACGTATTGCAGGCTATGAAATTAGACAGAGATTTGGCAGACAGCGCCCTGCGTATCAGCTTTTCAACAGAAAACACCGAAGATGATATAGACGCTTTGTGTGACGCAATAGACAACGGAATGAAAAAATTAGTAAGAAGGTAAAACAATGAAAGAAATAATTTTAATCAAAGACGGCGAGATTGCCCTGAAAGGCTTGAACCGACGTCAGTTTGAAGATAGACTTATGAAAAACATCAGAGGAGCAATAAAGGACTTGGGAGATTTTGAAATAAAATCCGCCCAGTCAACAATTTATATAACTCCCCTCAGCGACAGCATAGACCTTGACGACGTATGCGACAGAGTTTCAAGAGTTTTCGGCATTGCGGCATTTTCACGTGCATATGTTTGTCCTGAAAAAACCTTGGAGTCTGTTCTTGAATCTGCTCCCGTATATCTTGCAGAAACATTAAAAAACATAAAAACCTTTAAGGTTGAAGCTAAAAGAAGCGACAAGAAATTCCCATACAAAAGCCCTGAAATTTGCAGAGAAACAGGCGGTGCGATTCTAAAAGCATTCCCTCACCTAAAGGTTGACGTGCATAACCCTGACCTTGTGGTAAATGTTGAAATCAGAGATTTCGGCGCATATGTACGTGGCGGAGCTATAAGAGGAGCAGGCGGTATTCCCGTAGGCACAGGGGGAAACGCCGCAATCCTTATAAGCGGTGGTATCGATTCACCTGTAGCAGCATATATGATGGCAAAACGAGGTGTAAGACTAACCGCCATTCACTTTGCAAGTCCACCCTACACAAGCCCTCGTGCCGAGCAAAAGGTAGTTAAGCTTTTGAAAAAGGTTGCACGATACAGCGGTGATATGACTATGTACACCGTTCCCTTTACAGAAATACAGGAAACCATTAAAAATAAATGTCCTGAGGAGCTGTTCACAATTATTATGCGCAGGCTTATGATGGAAATTTCACAGAGAATCGCTGAAAAAAGGGATTGTTCCGCATTAATTACAGGTGAAAGCTTAGGACAGGTTGCAAGCCAGACCATACACGCAATCGGCTGTACCGACGCCGCTACCACCCTGCCTGTGTTCAGACCCTTAATCGGTATGGACAAACAGGAAATTATTGATATTTCATACAAGATTGACACTTTCAAAACCTCAATCGAGCCATATGAGGATTGCTGTACTGTTTTTACTCCAAAGCATCCTCGTACACGTCCTGTATTAAAGTACGTTGAGCAGGCTCAGGAGGAAGCAAACTTCGGTCCTATGATTGAAACTGCTCTTGAAAATCTAAAAGTAACATTTATTAACCCAAGGGAGGATTGACCTTGAAAATAGAAGTTTTATCTCTGTCAAAAAAACTTAATAAAAATGATAAAGCTGAAAACTATAGCAAGGTTATCTCTGCTCTTAATCAGGAAGATACTACGGTCAGTAAGGTTTTGGATTTTATCCCTGCTGTTGAATACAGTATGAGAAAATCTGCCAAAAAGCATCCCGACTTTATTATCATAGAAAATGCTTTGGGCACCGACTCTGAAAAGGCTATTAAATCAAAATTTGCAGGCATTATTCACAGAGGTGAAAAAAAGGTACAGGAAAAGCCCTACATCAAACCTAAAACCTCTTTGGCTGAAAAGTGCAAAAAAGCAATCAGCTCCGTAAAATCTATTCCGGGCAAGCTGAAAAGCCTTACAAAAAAGAACAGACAAAAGCCTGAAATTCCTACAATAGATTATGACTACAAAAAAACACAGATTTTTAATATTGATACAGACGACCAAAAAAGCTATGCTTTCAGTTATCTGGGCACAAGGGTTATTGTGCTTTGTTCCGATATTGAGGGAGATACAATTCTGTCTGTAATTGAAAAAGTACAGGAACGATTCAACAGCTCACAAAAGGATTTTCCCCAGGGCTACAGACTTATTCCAAAGCAGTATAAGGTTTACACCTTTGCTCAAAGGAATTTTCCACAAGGCTTTGACTCGTTATATGAGAAGGTCAGAAAATCCGTACGTTTGGTTGCTTTCTGCACCTTGATTGTTACGGGAATTTTGCTTATATATAATATGTATGTACTGCCTATGCAGAACAGCGCAATTCAAAGCGAAATTCAGACTATCTTCCACAACACCGAAAACGGCGGTACAACTACCGGCAAAATCAAAAATCACAACTGGGCAAAGCTAAAGAAAATAAACAGCGACATCCAAGGCTGGATTCAGATTAAAGATACAAAGATCGACTATCCTATTTTACAATGCAAAAGCGATAGCATCGCAGGTCAGTATTACCTAACCCACAACTACAAGAAAGAGCCCTCCGGCTACGGCGGAATTTTTATAGATTACCGCAGTACAAAGGGTATGAACAGCAAAAATGTAGTAATCCACGGTCACCATATGATTGACGGAAGTATGTTTGCAAACCTTTTAAAGTACGGCGACAGATCCGGCGGTAAGCTTGATTTTTACAAAAAAGTTCCTACCGTTCAGATAAGCACTCCAAAGGGTGGTACGGAGGATTATAAAATTATCTCTGTTTTCAAATCCAACGTAAATCCTGCTCAGGGTGAGTACTTTGATTTTTACTGCGGAAGCTTTAAAAGTGACGCACAGTTTATGAACTACGTATATAACCTGAGAATACGCTCCCTTATAAACTGTCCCGTAAGCGTAAACGAGGACGACCAGCTTATAACTCTTACAACCTGTTCATACGAGTTTGAGGATTTCAGAACTGTAGTTGTTGCAAGAAAATGTCGCAAGGGCGAAAGCTCCGACGTTGACGTAAGCAGTGCCAGTCTTAACCCCAATGCTGTATGGCCCCAATGCTATTACAGCAGAAACGGCGGTACGCGCCCACAGATTTCTACATTCCAAACAGCTCTAAAGGAAAAGAAAATTGATTGGTATGACGGTGATAACAAGCTGTCAGGCTCAGAGGAGCTACCTACAACTGTTACCGAAACAACAGAGCCTACAACTAAGCCCACCGAAACAGAAAAGCCAAAGTATTACAGTGTTAAGATTTACAACAAAGGCAAGCTGATTAAGAACTACAGAGTTCAAGAGGGTGGCAGAGTTCCTTTGCCGAATATTGCTAAAACCTATAAAAAGGGTAACTACAAATACACATTCCAAAAATGGCAGTGCAGCTCAGGCTCCTATAACGATGTAAGAAACAGTATGAAAATTGTGGCGAAATACAAAAAGGAAAAAATCAAAAACACCAAGCCTAAGCCCACAAAACCCGCTGTAAAGCCTACAGTAAAGCCAACTCAAAAACCTACCCAAAAGCCTACCGTAAAACCGACTCAAAAGCCTACAGAAAAGCCTACAACTCAGCCAACCGAGGTAACTGAAACCTCAACCGACGATAACTCGGTATATTCTGTAGGGATAATTGAACCAAAGGAATAAAGCTATGAAAAGTGAAACTATTTTTTATCTTGCAGGAAAAACAAGCCTTTGCAAAAAAGCTTTAGAAAGTGAAATGGAAAAGCTTGGGGAAAGCGTAGGCGCCTGTCACTTTGCAACCGAGCCGAAAAAATTAGGCGAGCACCTTATAAAAGCCTTAGAAAACAACAGCGCTGTTTTTATAGTGGGAGGACTTGGAAGCAATTACGGCGATATTTCTGCGGAAAATGTTTTTTCAAAGGCACTTGGCAACAATATTCCAAGCGAGATTTACAAGCTGAAAAACCCCGTTTCAAGTCATAACGGTTATGTTATCAGAAAAGACAGTCAGATTATCGTACTTCTCCCTGACGAGCCTAAAGAAATTTCCCAAATTTTCCAATGTGGCTTAGCTCAGTATTTTAAAAGCTCTTCAAATCGATAACAAAAGATGATTAATCTGTATTTTCACCAAAAAATTCAATGATTTTTTATGTATATTTTATATAGAAATCGGCACCAATCTTTAGTACAATATAAGTGAGAATTTTTTTCAATATTAAAAACTTACAAAGGAGAGAAAATAATGAAAACTTTCAAAAAAAGTATGGCAATTATTTTGTCAATTCTTATGCTGCTTTCTGTAATGACAGTTGCAGGAATCAGCGCGTCAGCTGCTGACGAAGACAATACAACAGAAACTTCTGTAACAGAGGCAACAGAAGCTTCTTCCGTAACAGAAGCAACAGAAGCTTCTTCAGAAACTGAAGCAACAGAGGCTTCTTCAGAAACCGAACCAACAGAACCTCCTACACAGATGGAACCAAGATCCGCTTACTACGTAGTTGGCAGCGTTGAACTGTTCGGCACAAGCTGGGGCGATACTCCTCACGACCCTGCAAACAGCATGGAACTTAAGGATGACGGCATCTACTATTTAACACTTGAAAATGTTGCTGCAGGTAACTATTCATTCAAGGTTATCGACACTATCAAAGGCTCTATCACATGGCATCCGGACGGTATGGGTAACGACGGTAAGGTTACAGTAACAGAGGACGGCTCTTCCGTAACTTTTGCTTACAAGCCCGGTGAGCTTGCAGGTGTTGCTGCAGTAAACGAAACTCCTACTTATCCTGCTCCAACAACCGCTCCTACAGAACCTGAAACAGAACCTGTTACAACTCAGCCTGTTGTAGTTGAGGGCAAAGCGACTGTAACAGTTTCTTCAAATGTTGACAAAACAACTGCTAAAAATACATACGACCTAAGCCGTGACAAGACATTCACTGTTAAATACGATTTAAAAACTGCTGTAAAGCTTCTAAACGGTCAGGGTACTTTAACTTATGACAGAAAATCATTAGAGCTTGTTAGCTTCACAATGCCAAATATTGCAAATGCTGTTATCAACACAGAGCTTGCAAACAAGGTTGCTTTCAACTTTACTGATTGCCAGAATCTTTATGACTTCACAACAGCTAAGACATTTATCGAGGCAACATTCGAGTTTAAGTCTGCTGCTACAACAGCAATAAACCTAACTATGGAAGAGTTAAACGGCAACAATGCAAGCGGTGACATAGCTTACGTTACAGACGGCGCAGTTGTTTCAGCATTCTCAATGGTTGCTAAAACTTCAACTCCTACTCCTGCTCCGACTTCTGCTACAAAGCTAAACTACACAAAGGTTACAAAGAAAGCAGGACAGAGCTTTACATTAGCAGTAAAGAACCAGCCAAAGGGCACAAAGCTTTCCTTCTCATCATCAAAGAAGAGCGTAGCTGTTGTATCTTCAAACGGTAAGGTATCCGCTTTGACAAAGGGCAGTGCTACAATTTCCGTAAAGATTAAGAGCGGTTCAAAAACTGTTAAAACATTAACCTGTAAGGTAACAGTTTCAAATAATCCAAAGATTGAACCGGCTAAGACTTTAAATGTTAAGAAGGGCAAGACCGGTACAATTAAGATTACAGGCAAGGCTAAGGCAGTTAAGAATGTTTACAAAGTAAAGAACAAGAAGATTGCTAAGGTTACTTCAAACACAAGTGCCGAAAAGGTTAAGGTTAAGGGTCTAAAGACAGGCTCAACAACATTAACACTAAAGGTTAACAACAAAGCTTTCAAGGTTAAGGTTAAAGTAAAATAAGCACAAAAAACTCCTCACAGTAAAACTGTGGGGAGTTTTTTTGAATTAATAATACGCGTCATTTATTATCCATTTGAAAAGTTTATTCCTCGTTCAACCTATTAAGTTTTGCTACCTGCCTACTGCGTTTGTAACGGTACAGCACGTTCTCTGCCCATTCTCTGTCAATTCTGATAAAGCCTTTTAGCTTTTTATCCTTTACGGCAAGCTCGTTTACAACGCTGACGGACTTTCCGTAAATTTCAAGACGTGCGCTTTGAACGTAGGGAGTTTTTTCCTCGCCGATAAAGAAGGTAAATCCCATTGTGTTGCTCTCGCTGTCATACATTGAAAGATAGCCCTCAGTAACCTTAGGCAATTTATGTTTTTTCGCCACGGCTTCGGATATAGCTAACTTTGTAAGCTCCACCGCCATATCGTCAAGACCGCTTTCAAAAATAAAAATTTTCTCTTTAAAGGTATTGAAATCAGGCACAATTCTTTTGTCAATATGCTTTAAGGTTTTAAATTCTTCCTCCAAAGCCTTGTCCGCTAACTGAAAGTGGTCAACCTTAGGAATAAGATAAACCATAAATCTGTTTTTCATATCGTTATACAGAACAGGATAAGTAAGCCTTGCAGAGTATCCGCAGCTGCTGCAGGTCCATCTGAAAAGGCTTTCGTTCATCGCCTTTTCACGGAAATCCCTCTTGTTGGTGACATTTATACTTGTATGTAAAACTGCTCCTGTTGATTCGTTACATTTAGGGCATACAATGCTTTTTTTTATTACATTTCCCATTGACCTTCCCCCTTTTACTGAATTATTATACCAACTGAACATAAAAGTCGCAAGTAATTTTCAAAAAAATATTGATTTATTGAAAAATATCTGCCATAATAATGGCTGTCTCTTATACACATCTCCGAGCCCACGAGACGTAGAGGAA
>CAMFQG010000087.1 GCA_945980035.1 uncultured Clostridia bacterium | reverse complement strand
AGATTCCTCTACGTCTCGTGGGCTCGGAGATGTGTATAAGAGACAGTTTTTATCCGGGGGATAGAGTATTATGAAAAAATATAATGTAGGCATTATCGGCGCAACAGGTATGGTTGGACAGAGATTTTTACTGTTACTTAATAATCATCCTTGGTTTAATATTACTACATTGGCTGCAAGCAGCAGAAGTGCAGGCAAAAAATACGGTGAGTTAATGGAAAACCGTTGGTTACTTGACGAGCCTATGCCTGAACAGGTAAAGGATATGGTAATCTTAGATGCTGCTAATATTGAAGAGGTTGCAGCAGATGTAGATTTCTGTTTCTGTGCTGTAAATATGCCAAAAGATGAAATTCGTGCATTAGAGGAAGCATACGCAAAGGCTGAATGTCCAATCGTATCAAATAACTCTGCACATAGATTCACACCTGATGTTCCAATGGTAATTCCTGAGATCAATGCTGACCATATAAAGGTTATTGAGTCACAGCGAAAACGTCTTGGAACAAAGAAAGGTTTTGTTGCTGTAAAGTCTAACTGTTCTTTACAGAGCTACGTTCCTGCTATTCATCCTTTGAAGGAGCTTGGCGTAAACAAGGTATTGGCTTGTACTTATCAGGCTATTTCCGGTGCAGGTAAAACCTTTGAAACATGGCCTGAAATGGTAGATAACCTAATTCCATATATCGGCGGTGAAGAAGAAAAGTCAGAAAAAGAACCGCTGAAAATCTGGGGTAAGGTTGAGAATGGCGAGATTGTTAATAATAATGATATAGCAATCACTTCTCAGTGCTTGCGTGTTCCTGTGTCTGACGGACACACAGCTGCTGTGTTTATGTCATTCAAAGATGAAGTACCCTCTATTGATACAATAATCAAAACTTGGGAAAGTTATAAAGGAAGAGCTCAGGAGCTTGAATTGCCAAGTGCTCCTAAGCAGTTTTTACATTACTTTACAGAACCTGACCAGCCTCAGATCAAGTCATCAAGAACATTAGAGGGCGGTATGGCTATTTCTGTAGGTAGATTAAGAGAAGATACACAATATGATTTAAAATTCGTTTGTATGTCCCATAATACTCTTCGTGGCGCAGCAGGTGGAGCAGTGCTTTTGGCTGAACAGCTGTGTGCTGAAGGATATATGGACTAATTGGAGGTAAATATGTCTAATCCTATTTTTACAGGTTCAGGTGTAGCGCTAATTACACCTATGAACTCTGATTTAACTGTTAATTATGAAGTATTGGAGCAGCTTATTGAATTTCATATTGCCAACGGTACAGATGCAATTATTGCTTGCGGTACCACAGGCGAAGCTGCAACATTATCAGAAGAAGAGCATTGTAACGTGCTTAGGTTTGTTGCTGAAAAAGTAAACCACCGTATTCCCGTAATCGGAGGTACCGGCAGCAACGATACTATGACTGCAATAGAGCTTTCAAAGTCTGCCGAGAAGTCAGGTGTTGATGCTTTACTGTGCGTTACTCCTTACTATAACAAAACATCACAGGCAGGTTTGATTAAGCACTTTACAATGATTGCCGATTCTGTAAATATTCCGATTATTCTTTACAATGTACCGTCACGTACAGGTTGCAATATTAAGCCGGCTACTTATGCTGAGTTGTGCAAGCATCCTAATATTGTGGCTACAAAGGAAGCAAGCGGAGATATCTCACAGGTTGCGTTAATCCGTTCTCTTTGCGGAGATAATCTTGATGTTTACTCCGGTAATGACGACCAGACAGTACCGTTTATGTCCTTAGGCGCTTTGGGAGTTATTTCTGTATTTGCAAACTTCTGCCCAAAGGAAATGCACGATATTTGTGCGCTTTGTCTGAACAATGATTTTGCTGAAGCTCAGAAGCTCCACTTCCATTACTTGGAGCTAATGAACATTATGTTTAGTGACGTAAACCCAATTCCTGTTAAGACAGCAATGAATTTAATCGGGTTTGATGCCGGTGAGTGCAGAATGCCTCTTGTACCGATGAGTACACAGGGCTACCATAATTTAAAAGATTGCCTCACAAAGTATAATCTTACTGATAAGTATAGTAAATAATTATGAGGCGTACCAAGTACGCCTCTTTTATTACAAAATAAGGGGAATGTTAAAATGGTAAATATAGTTTTATGCGGATGCAACGGCAAAATGGGACATTACATTGTTGATGCCGCTAAGGATAGTAATGAGTGTAATATCGCTTGCGGTGTTGACGCATTTGGTGATAATTCTTATGACTTTCCGACAGTAAAGTCATTTGATGAATTAAATACAAAGTATGATGTAATTGTTGATTTTTCAAATCCTGTTAATCTTGACAGCTTGCTGTCATATGCAGTAAAGTACAATGTTCCTGCAGTAATTTGTACAACAGGATATTCAAAAGAGCAAATTGAAAATATAAAGAAAGCCTCTGAAAAAATTGCTGTTTTCTATTCAGGCAATATGTCTTTAGGTGTTAATTTGCTTATTGAGCTTGCAAAACAGGCTACAAAAATCCTAGGTAACGATTTTGATATTGAGGTTGTTGAAAAGCATCATAATCTAAAGCTTGATGCGCCTTCAGGCACTGCTTTGATGATTGCTGACGGAATTTCTGAGGAATTGGAAAAAGAGCCTCAGTACGTATATGACCGTCACAGCTACCGTAAAAAACGCAGTAAAAACGAAATCGGCATACATTCAATTCGCGGTGGTACCATTGTTGGTGAACACGACGTAATCTTTGCAGGAAATAATGAGATTGTTACTATCTCACACCAGGCACAGTCAAAGGCTTTATTTGCCACAGGTTCACTAAACGCAGCTGCTTACCTTTACGATAAGCCTGCGGGAATGTATAATATGAGCGATATGCTTTCTGATAAATTTAAGTAACATTTCTGAGGAGTCGGTTTTACACCGACTCCTTTTCACATATAATTTTTGCTCTCATATTATGATAATAAAATGAGGTGAAAAAATATGGATAATTTGATTAGATTAGCTTCGGTAACAGAAGCAATGAAGTCAAAAGAAATATTGCAAAGACATAACATTAAATCAGCAATTAAAAGAATCCCTCCCACAAACGAAAGATACTCCTGTGGATATGGGTTATATATTCCCTATAAGGTTTATGAAGCTATTGATATTTTAGGAAAATACGGTATATCTCCTGTAGGACATACTGCGGGTGATTGACTATGATATATTTTGATAATGGAGCAACAACTTTCCCAAAGCCTGTTTCGGTGATAAATTCAATAAATACAGCAAACAAAAGGTTTGGTGCAAATCCCGGCAGAGGCGGTCACAAGCTTGCTATAAAAGCCTCAGAATTGGTATATAATGCAAGAAAAGTTACCGCAGAATTTTTTGGCGTGTCTAACCCTGAAAAAGTGATTTTTTCTCTGAACTGTACAACCGCTATTAATACTGTCATCAAAGGATTGTTGAATCCCGGTGACCACGTAATAATTTCATCTTTGGAGCACAATGCTGTTTTGCGACCTTTAGACAAGCTTAAAGCAAAAGGTATAACATATTCTGTTGCACAGGTAATAGAGGGCGATAACGATGAAACTCTGTCGAATTTCAGAAATGCAATTAATGAGAAAACGAAGCTTTTGGTGTGTACCTATGCGTCGAATGTTGTGGGTATAAAGCTACCTGTTGAGCGTATATGTTCTATGTGTCACCAATATGGTATTTTATGCTGTGTTGATGCCGCTCAGTCAGCAGGCACAGTACCCATTGATTTGTCCGACTCTTCTATAGATTATCTGTGTGTATCGGGTCATAAAGGTCTATACGGCCCAATGGGGATAGGTGCGTTGATTATCAACTGCGATGTTATTCCTGACAGCCTTATTGAGGGAGGTACAGGCAGTAACTCTATTGACTATGCACAACCATTGATATTGCCCGATAAATTTGAAAGCGGTACAAATAATTTCAGCGGGATAATAGGAATGGGTGAGGGCATAAAATTTGTCAGCTCCTACGGACAAATGAAAATTTATAAAAAAGAAATTGATTTACTTCGTCATGTTTATGACAAACTGAAATTAATGAAGAATATTGAGCTATACACCCAAAGACCAAATATAGATTACTACGTGCCTGTGTTATCATTTAATGTAAAAGGTAAAAACAGTGAGGAAGTTGCCGACGAATTAAGCAGTAAATATAATATTGCAGTTCGTGCCGGATTACATTGCGCTCCTCTTGCTCATAAGAGCATAGGCACCTTAAATACAGGTACAGTTCGTGTAGTACCCTCTGTGTTTACAACAAATTACGATATTAACTCCTTGATTTCGGCTGTATATAAAATTATTTAGTTCTTGAATATTACTTCCTGTTATGTTATAATGATAATAACGAATTAAAATAGGAGGTAGTAGTATGCACATTATAACCCAATGGTTTAGTGATGTAGTATCTGTGTTTAACACAATACAGGTTAAAGATATTATTGATATTCTTGTAATCACTTTTATCATTTTCAGTGCGTTTAAGTTAGTCAGGGAAACTCGTGCAGAACAGCTTTTAAAAGGCCTTATTATACTATTTGTCCTATATTTTATTTCTAATGTTTTCGGTTTTACAATGCTTACCTCTCTTATGAGGTTGTTCTTTGAATTTGCAGTTATAATAATTGCTGTAATTTTCCAGCCTGAAATAAGAAAGGCTTTGGAGAGAATCGGACAAAATAACTTTATCAGAAAGTACTTTTCGTTTTTATTCAACAGTGAGAGAAATGATGAGGAAATTAGAATTATCAAGAAGTCAATTGTTGACGTAGCTGACGTTGCAACTTTGTTCTCTTCTTCAAAAACAGGAGCTTTAATCGTTTTTGAAAACAAGGTCAAGTTATCTGACATTGCATCGTCAGGTACTGTATTAAATGCTCAAACTTCTGTGGCACTGCTTGGAAATATATTTTTCAATAAAGCACCTCTCCATGACGGTGCAACAATTATCAGAGATGGTCTTGTTTATGCTTCGGGCTGTATTCTTCCTCTGACAGATAACAAGAATGTTGATATAAATCTTGGTACACGCCACAGAGCTGCTTTAGGTATGAGCGAGGTTTCAGACGCGATTATTGTAGTAGTAAGTGAAGAAACCGGTGCGATTTCTATTGCGGTTAACGGACAACTTCAAAGGTATTTAGACAGAGAAACCTTAGTTTCAAGACTTGAGGATTTACTGTTAGACGGTACAAAAATTTATGTAAAGAACAATTCTAAATTTTCCTCAAAGAGAAAGGGGAAAAGAGATGAAAAGTAAATTTAGTTTCAGAAAATTGTTTAGCAACAATAAATTTATTTTGATATTGTCCGTTCTGATTTCCATAGTTATTTGGATAAATATGAGCTTGAGCAGCGATAATCAATCCACTGCAACTATATCTAATATTCCTATTGATGTTTCCCTTTCAGAAGATGCGAAAAATAACGGACTTCAGATTTTCAGCGGTTTAGACCAAACAGCGTCTGTTACTGTAAGCGGTAACAGAGTTGCTTTAGGTTCTATTGATACTAATGACATAATTGTGTCTGCGCCTACTGCCGGCACAATTACTGCACCGGGATCATATCCTCTGTCACTAACCGCACGAAAACTTAACTCCGGAGATAATTTTGAAATCATTTCATCGGTATCACCGTCTGTTATTACTGTGTTTTTCGATTATGAAAGAAAGTCCAATTTTGAGGTTGAAAACAAAGTAAATTATAGTGTTGCTGACGGCTATCATGCCGACGTAACCCTAAATTATGATAAAGTGAAAATTGAAGGCCCTCAAACAGAAGTATCCAAGATTGCCTCTGTTTGCATAGAGGGTGATATTGACGGAGAGCTTGTAAAAGACACAAAGCTTGAATGTGACGTAAAGTTATATGATATTGACGGCAACGAAATAGTCAGCAATATGCTAACTTTGAGTTACGATAAGATTACTGTGGCATTTTCTGTAAAACCAATAAAAGAACTCCCCGTTGAAATTGACTTTGTAAATAAGCCGAAAAACTTGAATGTAAATGCTTTTGCAACTATTGAGCCTACGACTGTATCAATCGCAGGTCCCGCAGAAGTGCTTGATGAAATTGACTCAGTAAAAACAGAGCCTGTAGATTTTTCAAAACTCAATAACAGTAAAATTTCAAAAACCTTAGATATAGTGTTGCCTGACGGTTGCATCAATCTCTCTGACAGCAATAATAAGGTTGAAGTTAATTTTGATTTAAGTGCCTACGAAACCAAGAAGCTAAATTCTACTAATTTAACTGTATCGGGATTAAATAAAAAATTTAATTCAGAGATTATCACTGAGTCGATACAGGTTACTATCAAAGGAAATAAATATGAGCTTGAAAAATTGAAAGCAAAGGATATTGAGTGTGTCATTGATGCATCAGGTATCGAGGGTGTAACAGGCTCGATTTTTGTACCGGTTAATGTTAAGCTTAAAGGTTTCGATTCTTGTTGGGCTTATGGCGAATATAAAGCAAATATAATAGTAAGAAATGTATAGAAAAAAGGCGGTAAAAACCGCCTTTTTCTTTTATATTTTCTTTCTGCTTAAACTGCCGATTCTTATTTTAGCACTGTTAATATCCTTTTCCTGGTGCTTAATTACCGATTGAACCAACCCTATACATATCAATATACTCATAACCGATGTACCGCCTGCACTAAAGAATGGGAGAGTAATGCCGATAACAGGAATTAAGCCTAAAACCATTCCGATATTGACAACAGTCTGTGATGCTATTAGTGCAAATACCCCGTAACAGATAAATGAACCTTTAACATCGAGAGCAGTTTTTCCCTTGTATAATATTCTCAGGCAAATAAACAAGAGAATAAGCAGTAAAATGATGCAACCGATAAATCCAAATTCTTCTCCTGCAACAGTAAAAATAAAGTCATTTTCCTGTTCAGGCACAATTCCGTGACCTACTCTTGTACCGTTATACAATCCGCTTCCCGTAAGCTTTCCCGACGCGATTGAAACTTTTCCCTGATATTGTTGCCAACCGTAATTTGTCATAGCATTTCCGTCAAGGTCAAATAATGCAAGAATACGGTTTCTGTGTTCATCATTAAGAAAAAAATTCCACACAAGCGGTAATCCTACCGCTAATAAGCCACCAAATATAGCAAAGTATTTTCCCTCAACACCAGCCAAAAATGACATTACAAGTGCGATAAATAAGAAAATAAGTACAGCTCCGTCGTCGCCCTGCTTGTGAATCATAGCCATTGGTATTACAGCATGAATACATAATGTCACAACACCGAACAGCGATTTAATCTTGTCATTTTCAATTAATATGCTTAAATGTTTTGTAAATGTAATTATAAAGCAAATTTTCATAAATTCTGACGGCTGAAAAGAAAATCCACCCGGTAATTGAATCCATGCTGTGTCATCTGTACCCGTAACTTGAATACCGAAAAGGAATACCAATCCTGATAGTATCAAGCCTAAAAGTCCAAAAATCCACCACAGCTTTACTATGAAATTGTAATTGATTAATGAAATAACTACCGCGATAATATAGCCGATTATTATCGCTATAATTTGGGTAAACATATAATTATAGTTTCCGGCTCTTTGCATATCACTAATCAGTAAAAGACTGTAAACTATTGCTACAACCGATAACAGCCATATAATAATATCTGTTTTCTTTAAATACATAGCAATATTATCCACTATTTTAGCCATTAAATACCCTCTGATATTATTAATATAGGTTCTGTCTCTTATACACATCTCCGAGCCCACGAGACGTAGAGGAAT
>CAMFQG010000086.1 GCA_945980035.1 uncultured Clostridia bacterium | reverse complement strand
TATGAAACAATCATCATCCGCTCCAAACAAAAAGACACCCACAGGGTGTCTTTTTGTTTGGCAAAGCGGAATGGGAATCGAAAGGGTGCAAAGAAAACAGTACGTAACGATAATGAAATCATATGATAAACAATTTTTTGTAATGAGATACGACTAAGATATTGATTTTTACAAAAGATATGGTATAATATTCATATACCAACATATTACACGTAATCATTTATTACATAGTCCAGGTGCTGAATATGACTTCGTTTACAAAGGATGCAATTAAAAAATCCTTTTTAAAACTGCTCAATGAAAAACAGCTTAATAAAATTACCGTCAAGGATATTGTTGAGGATTGCGGAATCAACCGCAATTCGTTCTATTACCATTTCAGCGATATTCCGTCCTTGCTTGAAGAAATGCTGTTGGAGGAAGCTGACAAGCTTGTGCAGACCCAGTCAAAACCCGACTCGGTGTATGAGTGTCTGCTGTCGGCTATAGATTTTGCGCTGAAAAACAAAACTGCAATGATGCACATTTATAATTCGGCTAACCGAGAAATGTTTGAGCAGTATCTGAATAAGGTAACACAATGGACTGTTTCGGAGTACATAGACGCTGTATCTGGTGATTATAACATCAGCGATGACGATAAGGAAGTTATTACAATGTACTACAAAAGTCTGCTCATCGGCTTTGTGATTGACTGGCTCAGCGGAGGAATGAAGTACGATTTGAACATCAAAATACGCAGAATTTGTGAAATTTTTGACGGCTCAATGGAGAGAGCGTTCAAAAAAGCTGCCGAGAATTCTTCAGAAAAAATTTGATCATATACGCTGAAACAGACATTTTTAAAGAAGTGTCTAAAATTCAGTCAATTTTGCTTTCGTGCCTAAAAACAAGGCACGAATTTTTTTATGTCTGTTTTCTTTTTTGATTTGCGGATATAAAATGTATGGAAGAAATTTAAGAAAGGAGTTTGAAAATGAAATTTGGAAATGCGGTTGTAAAAAATCGTGTTGTAATTCTGATTATTGCTGTCGTGCTGCTTATCCCGTCGGCATTGGGAATGATATTCACCCGTGTCAATTACGATATGCTTAATTATCTTCCCGACAGTCTTGATACTATAAAGGGTCAGGATTATCTGCTTGAGGATTTCGGCAAAGGAGCATTTTCTTTCCTCATTTTTGAGGATATGGACGAAAAGAGTATCGTTGAAACGGAGGAAAAAATCAAAAAAATTGACCACGTAGCAACGGTACTGTGGTACGATGACATTGCCGACGTTTCAATACCTATGGAGGCTCTGCCCGACAAAATCTACAACGCCTTTAATTCGGATAACTCAACGATTATGGCGGTGTTCTTTGACACCTCAAGCTCAGCCGATGAAACTATGGATGCAATAACCGAAATCAGGGCTGTTGCAGGCGAGCAATGCCTTGTATCGGGAATTTCCGCAATGGTAACAGACCTCAGGGATTTGTGCGAAGCGGAGGAAACAATATATGTTGCAATTGCGGTTGTGTTTGCGGTTGTCGCAATGATGATATTTATGGATAACTGGATAATACCGTTTGTTTTCCTTGCAAGCATAGGAATGGCAATTCTTATGAATCTCGGCTCAAACTACTTTCTCGGAGAAATTTCTTATATTACCAAGGCACTTTCTGCGGTGTTACAGCTTGCAGTAACAATGGACTACTCAATTTTTCTGTGGCACAGCTACAGCGAGCAAAAGCATATTTATGACGACCACAGAGCAGCTATGGCGGTTGCAATCAAAGAAACCGTGCGTTCCGTACTCGGAAGCTCAATAACAACGGTTGCAGGCTTTATTGCACTCTGCTTTATGACCTTTACCCTCGGACGTGACCTCGGAATCGTAATGGCAAAGGGCGTAATTCTGGGAGTAATAGGCTGTATCACAATTCTTCCTTCGCTTATTCTTGTGCTTGATATGCCGCTTGAAAAGACAATGCATAAATCGCTTATTCCCTCAACCAAGAAGCTTGCAAAGGGCATAGTAAAAATCTTCCCTGTTTTTCTTGTATTGTTTGCAATACTCGTTTATCCTGCATTTTACGGCTACAGCAATACAAATAACGAGGTGTATTACGACTTGTCGCTGAGCCTTCCCGAGGATATGTCAAACGTAATAGCCAATACAAAGCTGAAGGAAGAATTCGGAGTAGGTACAACTCATATGGTACTCACTTCTGCCGACCTTCCTTCAAAGCATGTACGCAGTATGGCTGAAGAAATGGAAAAGGTTGACGGTGTAAAATACGTTATAGGGCTTGAAAGCATAGTCGGTCCGATGGTGCCTGAGGAAATTCTCCCCGAGTCCGTAACAGGTATAATCAAGAGTGACAAATGGGAGCTTATGCTGATTAACTCGGAATACGGAACTGCTACCGAGGAGGTAAGTCAGCAGATTGACGCATTAAACGACATAATCGAAAAATACGATAAAAACGGCCTGCTTATCGGAGAGGCTGCCTGTACAGATGATTTGATTGACATCACCTCAGTAGATTTTCAGATAGTAAATATGATTTCAATTATTGCAATCTTTGTAATCATAGCCATAGTTGAAAAGAGCATAAGCCTGCCGATTATCCTTGTTGCAGTAATTGAGCTTGCAATTTTCATAAATCTTGGTATACCGCACTATATCGGCGAGTCGCTACCGTTTATCGCTCCGATTTGCATAAGCACAATTCAGCTAGGTGCAACTGTTGACTATGCAATACTTATGACCACAAGGTATAAAAAGGAACGCTCACTCGGAAATGACAAAAAAGCGGCGGTTACAATTGCGCTCGAAACCTCAATCCCTTCAATCATTGTAAGTGCAATGGGTTTATTTGCTGCAACAGTCGGCGTAGCAATCTACTCAGATGTAGATATGATTGGTTCGTTATGCGCACTTATGGCAAGAGGAGCAATAATCAGTATGCTTTGCGTAATACTAATACTTCCTGCATTGTTTATGCTTGCCGATAAGCTTATCGGAGTGACAACAATAGGGTTCAGACCTAAAAAATCAGATTCGGAGGTAACCATAAATGAATAACATAAAGAAATATTGTCCCAAAATACTATCCGGAGTTTTAAGTCTTACAATACTTTGTTCTGGAATCGGAATTGCCTCATATTCCGCAGGAGCAGAGAGTATGACTGCAGAAAACAAAAACGCTGATAAAGTACAGGTTTCTTCAGATATGAAAAATATTTCATCCGATGACAGCAAAAGACTTTTCAAGAATGAAACAGTCTATGTCATCGCCAATGCGGACGGCTCTGCAAAGAAGGTAATAGTAAGCGACTGGATAAAAAACACCGCTCAGGCAAAGACCTTTGAGGACGTATCTGACCTTGAAAATATTGAGAATATCAAGGGTGATGAAACCTATACAATTGATGAAAACAATATGTATGAGTGGAATGCTGACGGTGAAGATATTTACTATCAGGGCACAGGCAAGTATGAGCTGCCTGTCGGACTGAGCATAAGTTACAAGCTTGACGGTAAGACTGTATCACCTGATGAGCTCGCAGACAAAAGCGGAAAGGTGACAATCCGATTTGACTATACCAACAGAGAATACAAAAATGTTGAGATTGACGGTAAGAAAGAAAAAATCTACGTTCCTTTTGTAATGCTCACGGGTATGATTCTTGACAATGACGTATTCAGAAATGTTGAGGTTTCAAACGGAAAGATAATCAATGACGGAAGTCATACTTATGTTGCAGGCTTTGCACTTCCCGGTATGCAGGAAAATCTCGGTATTGACAGCGAGAAGCTTGAAATCCCCGATTATGTGGAGATAACTGCCGATGCGGAAAACTTTGAGCTTGCCACAACACTCACGCTTGCCGCAAATGATATCTTTAGCGATATTGATTTTACAAAGATTGATGACGAGGTAAACTCGCTTTCGGAGTCACTTGGTGATCTGACAGACGCCGCAGATAAACTGATTGACGGCTCATCTGCTTTATATTACGGACTCAACACTTTGTTTGATAAGTCGGCTGAGCTTATAGAAGGCGTTGAACAGCTCTGTGACGGTGCCTATCAGATAAAAAAAGGTGCGTCTGCTCTTGATGCAGGAGCAGGAACGCTTGCAAAAGGCGCAACTGACCTTGACAACGGTGTTGGTACTCTTGATGATGGCGCAACCGCACTTGACAACGGAATCGGCACACTCAGCGAAGGTGCTTCAAGCCTTGATTCGGGCGTTGCTGAGCTTCAGAAATATGTGGCAACGCTTTCGTCAGGACTTAATACAATATCGGGCAACAGCGCTTCTTTAAATTCGGGTGCAGAGCAGGTGTTTGATACACTTCTTGAAACAGCAGATACACAGATTGCAGCAGCAGGACTGACCGCTGATAAGCTTACAATTGCAAATTACGGTGATGTGCTCGGCTCTCTTATCGGCTCACTCTCGGACGACAACATAAAAGCACTTGCGTATAATACTGCACTTAAAACCGTTACCGCAACTGTAAACAGCCAGAGTGACGTAATAAGGAGTGCAGTTGAAGCAGCTGTAAGACAGCAGGTAACAGAGGGTGTACTTGCTTCTGTCGGATATTCAATGACCTTTGAGCAGTATGACGCTACTGTTGCAGCAGGACAGATTCCCGACGACGTTCAGGCGCAGATTTCAACAGCGGTATCAACGCAAATGAGTTCTTCTTCAATTCAGGAGACGATTGACAGTAATACTCAGGAGCAGATTCAGCAGCTCATTGATACGAATATGCAGAGTGATGAGGTTAAGGGACAGATTGATGCTGCGATTGAAAAAGCAGGTGCAGGAAAATCATCTTTGACTGCTCTTAAGAATCAGCTTGACAGTTACAATCAGTTCTATCAGGGTGTGATTACATATACCTCCGGTGTTGACAAGGCTAATATAGGCGCACAGCAGATTCTCGGCGGAACATATTCGCTTAAAGACGGTTCAGGCTCGCTTAAGGAAGGTGCAGGACAGCTCAGGAGCGGTTCAGGCTCACTTAAGGATGGTATAGCTGAACTTAAGAATGGATCGGGTTCTCTGAAAGAGGGAGCAGAAACTCTCAAAAACGGCACAAGTGAGCTTTTCGGCGGAGCAGCTGCTTTGTATGAAAGCTTCGGTACACTTATGGAGGGCAGTAACGCTCTTGTCAACGGCGTAGAGCAGCTTTCTAATGGTTCAATGACGCTTAATGACGGACTAAAGCAGTTCAAGAAGGAAGGCATCGATATGCTTGTTGATGCTGTGAACGGTGATGTAAAGGGACTTATCAACAGGTTCAAAGCCGTATCAGCTGTTTCCTCCGATTATAAAACTTACAGCGGCATATCGGACGATATGGACGGAAATGTTGACTTTATTTTTAAAACCGATTCTATCGGAGAGTAATTGTCTGTCAGAGTTCAATACTCATCGGCGATTTTCAAAATTCATCTTTTTTATATGGATTACACAAACAAAAAGACACCCACAGGGTGTCTTTTTGTTTGGCAAAGCGGATTGAGAATCGAAGCCGACCGTTTTGTCGTCGCAAATTCCACTCGCTGTAATTTTCTTTAAAATCACCTGCTCGTTATATTGCTCCTCCTTTCCCCAAAAAGCAATTTTGCTTTTTGGGGTCCCCTTTTTATGCTCCGGTGGAGCATTTTTAGGGAGGAGCTATGCAGGAATGATTATATTAAGTTTTCTTCAATAAATTTTATATAAGGTTTACGATTATACACACTGTTAATGTTGTTCTTATACCATTCAAATTCTTCCCTTAAACCTTTTTCAAGGGGTACAGTTTCCGGCATAAGTTCATTCTGTTTTGATACATCAAGAACATACTCATAATCGTAAAAACAAAAGTAATCTCTTATAGAAACAGAACTGTCAACACTTATAAACTCGGCATTTTTACCAACTGCGTTATAACAAAGTTTTACCCACTCTTTTATCGTGATTATTTCTTTATTTCCCACATTAAAAATATGGTTCTCGGGGTGTTTTTCAAAAATAACTTCAATGAATCTACATAAGTCAGAAACATTAAAGAATTGTAATTTCATATCACCGTTTTCAGGTATATAAAACTTTCTGTCATCCAATGCACAATCAAAAGGAAAAGCTTCTCTGTAAAGGTTTTCATAAATACCATAGAAATATGGCGGTCTTAAAATGTATGCCTTAGGAAACTTATTTATCAATAGATTTTCAGCCTCAAGCTTGTTTATACCATAGTCACCCCAAATAGAGTTTTTACCACAAGGCTGGTCCTCTGTAAAAGGCTGTAGATTTGTTTCAGGATATACTGCACTTGAACTAATAAAAATATAGTCGTCAAACTTTACTCCAGAATTTAAAAGGGTATGAATATGCTCTTTAGTGTAAGCAGTTATGTCAATTATCAAATCAAAATGCAATTCTTTAAGATTGTTCCCTAAACTAGTTCTGTCACAGTTTATAAGGGTAACTCCTTTTACTTGTTCTCTACTGTTACGATTAATAACAGTTACATCATTACCCTTGCATACAAAATACTCTGCCACAAATTTGCTTACAAAGGTTGTTCCGCCGGTAATAAGAATTTTCATTAGTACCTCCATATTTTTTACGTAAGAATGTGTGTAAAGAATATAACAATTAAAGAATAATGTCTAATATTTCTTCGATTGAAGATATAGATTTTTCTGCATTTGCTAAATTACCAAAACCGTACGATGCATAAATAAATGGTATTCCTGCAAATTCTGCGGCTTTCATATCTCCAATAGTATCACCTACATAGACTGCATTAGTAATGTTATTCCGTTTTATGATTAATTTTATATTTTCACCCTTATTTAGATGAGTTCTTCCGGACATTTCAATATCGTCAAAATAATCATTCATATTGTGATAATCTAAAAAAGCCTGAATATATCCATCTTGACAATTACTGACTATATATAAGCTATGTTTTGCTGAAAGGATTTTTAAGGTTTTTTCCAAATTCGGGTAGAGAGTACCTCCGTGTTTTCTTAAGTATTTTTGCTCATTATCGCAACATTTTTTTAATATATTCATTCGAATTTCAGGATTTAAATTAGGAAACATTATTCCTGAAATTTCTTGTAGATCTTTTCCCATATATCCTTGCATATCTTCAATAGTAACCTTTTTATTAACATTTTTATATGTTGCCAGTACCTCGTTCCAAGCGGGAACCACTTGTGCCGTTGTATTCCATAATGTACCATCTAAGTCAAATATAATTCCGAATTTTTCCATAAGTATTTCTCTATTAGATAAAATATTAGTTTTGCATAAAGCAAAAACAAATGATTTAAACTTTAAAGCTATAAAGATAAAAGCTACCAAGAAATCCTTGATAGCTTTTGGCAGAGGACAAGTAACTTTGCTTAATGAGCAATATTCATCTCGTCGCCTGTGTCCACGTTTTTGGGAAGTGTTTCATCAACGCTCCTCCCTAAAAACAGTCCACCGGACTGTTTTCTTAACGGTCGGCTTCAAATCCCTTGTACCTAACACTATAAAAGCTATAAAGATAAAAGCTACCAAGAAATCCTTGATAGCTTTTGGCGGAGGACAAGTAACTTTGCTTAATGAGCAATATTCATCTCGTCGCCTGTGTCCACGTTTTTGGGAAGTGTTTCATCAACGCTCCTCCCTAAAAACAGTCCACCGGACTGTTTTCTTAACGGTCGGCTTCAAATCCCTTGTACCTAACACTATAAAAGCTATAAAGATAAAAGCTACCAAGAAATCCTTGATAGCTTTTGGCGGAGGACAAGGGATTTGAACCCTCGCGCCGGTTACCCGACCTACTCCCTT
>CAMFQG010000085.1 GCA_945980035.1 uncultured Clostridia bacterium | reverse complement strand
ATATATAATAATGATTAAAATGAGGTATTTATGGGTAAAATTAGGAAAATATCAGTATTTTTTTGGATTTTGATGTCTGTAACCTGCTTATACATATGTTTTATTTGGATTCATTCCACAATGTCGGCGTCAGATTCTACCGTTGAAAGTACCACTGTAATGAACTTTTTGCAGGTAATACTGAGAAGTATAGGGCTTGGAGTAGAGCTAACAGACTTCGTTGTGAGAAAATCTGCCCACTTTTGTGAGTTTGCATTACTGGGATTTCTGACAACATGTACCTTTTATACAAAGAATAAGAAAATTCTTATCAATCTAACCTCAATAGGATTTATATGCTTGTGTGTTGCAATTATTGATGAGATCATTCAAATTTACTCACCGGGTAGATCCTGTCAGGTTACCGATGTAGTTCTTGATTTTTCAGGAGCATTGGCAGGAATTTGCTTTTATTTATTATTTTTTGGTATATATAAATTGATTAAAAAGGGAAGGAATGTGAATAAAATTGGAAAAAACTGTTGAACAAAATAAAATGGGATATGCTAAAATGCTCCCGTTGATTTTGTCTATGTCTTTACCTGCAATGTTTTCTATGACTGTTCAGGCTCTCTATAACGTGGTTGACAGTATATTTGTAGGTAATTTAATCGAAAACGGCGCTCTTGCATTGGAGGCTACTTCATATGCTTATCCCATGCAAATGTTGTTAATTTCAGTAGGTGTAGGTACTTCGGTAGGCATTAATTCACTAATATCACGAAGGTTGGGAGCAGGCAATCAAAAGGAAGCCGATTCAGCAGCAACACACGGAATATTGTTAGCAGTATTCAACTGGATTATATTCTTGTTTTTAGGGCTTTTCGTATCAGGACCATTTCTTACCTTGTACGGATGTGAAGGTATTATTTATCAGTACGGTGTAGATTACCTATCTATAGTACTGTGTGGTTCGCTGTTTGTTTTTATTGAGATTAACATTGAAAAGTCATTACAGGGAACAGGTGATATGATTTTTCCAATGCTGTTTCAACTTTCAGGTGCGATAACTAATATTATTCTTGATCCGTTGCTGATTGCAGGTATTGGACCATTCCCTAAGCTTGAAGTTATGGGTGCGGCTGTTGCTACAGTAATAGGTGAGTTAGTAAGTGCAATTTTTGCTGTATTGGTTTTATTCTTGCGTAAAAATAAAGTGCATGTATCCTTTAGAGGCTTTAAATTCAGCTTATCAACTGTTAAAAATATTTACTCTGTAGGTTTGCCGTCTATTGCAATGCAATCTATCGGTTCATTTATGATATTCGGACTTAATGCAATTCTGTCTGCTTACCAAGCGGCTGTTACTGTTTTGGGCGTTTATTTTAAACTACAGAGCTTTGTGTTTATGCCGTGCTTTGGATTGAATCAAGGCGTATTGCCGATAATGGGTTATAATTACGGTGCTAAGAATAAAGACCGTTTACTGAGTGCTATGCGTTGTGGTATAGCTATAGCATTTATGATTATGCTAATCGGTACTATTCTGTTTTGGACAATACCGGATGTACTGCTCGGCCTATTTAACGGAGATAAAACATTAATTGCAACCGGTGTACCTGCCTTTAGAATTATCAGCCTTTGCTTTATTCCTGCATCAATCGGTATTGTATTTATATCATTATTCCAGGCAACCGGCAAAGGTATAAGAGCTTTGATTATTTCATTCACAAGACAGCTGATATTCATTTTACCTGTTGCGTATTTATTGTCATTGATTTTTAATAACAGTGACTATGTATGGTTTGCTTTTCCTATTGCTGAAATTGCTTCTTTAATATTAGCATTTGTATTTTATATCAACATAAAGAACAAGGATTTTAAAAAGTTAGAAAAATAAGTCAATTTATAATTACTCTCTGCATACTATTTGTTGAGGTGATTTTATGGACAATCCTAACACAATTAGTTATGCCGATGATTGGAAAGAAGCTTATAATCCTGTTTATAAAGAAGAAAAAACTGATAATGAAGTCATAGAAAAGAAAAAAGAGAAAAAGAATACAGGTAAACCTTTACTGATAATAATTCAGCTTATTGTGTTTGCTATAATCGTTTTAACTGCTTACTGTATCAAAACTTTTGGCGGTGATTTGTATAATACTTTGCATCAATGGTACTATAATACACTAAATGACCAAATAATCTTGACGGAATCATTTGATTCCTTCAGTATTGACAAGGTATTTGATAATTCTGAACAAAGTTGAAGCTCAAAATCAAAAATATAAGCTGTTACATTTCATATCCGCTTATGGCAATGCTATCTATAGCATTAATCAGCGGTGCGTTTACTAATTATCTACAGTGCTTTTTATCAATTGTTCTTCACGAATTAGGCCACTTGTTTTCTATGCTTTTGTGTAAATTTCAAGTTAGCGGTTTTGAGATTAGATTATTTGAAATCAAAATAATTGAAAATAAACGCTATTTAAACAATCTAAACTTCGATATATTTGTAACGCTTATGGGGCCTTTTACAAATATACTATTATTTTTGATTTTTATTCATTTTTTACCGAGCTTTGCTTACGTAAATTTGTTTTTAGGCATATTCAATATGTTGCCTTGCAACAATTTAGACGGCGGGCAGTTAATATTTCTGTTACTTTCAAAACGATTATCTTATAAAAGTGTTGAAAGAATTATTGATATACTAACTGTAATCACTGTTTTGCCGGCGCTGATTTTAGGGATTTTTGTATTACTTCAGTCTAAAAATAACTTTTCTTTATTATTTATCAGTCTATATTTGATTTTATCGCTATTTGTACGAAATAAGAAATATATATAGTGGAGGCATTATGATTAATAAGGATGTTGAAAAACTATTATTAAAAGTTCAAAAGCCGGGACGTTATGTTGGTGGAGAGCTTAATTCTGTTGTAAAGAATAAGGACGAAATTGACGTAAGATTTGCCTTTTGTTTTCCTGATACATATGAAATAGGTATGTCCCATTTAGGTATGAAAATACTGTACAGCCTATTTAATGAACGTGATTATATCTGGTGTGAGCGTGTTTTCGCTCCTTGGCTTGATATGGAAGAATTGATGGTTAAGAATGACATTCCTTTATTTGGGCTTGAAAGCGGAGATGCGATTACCGATTTTGACTTTATCGGTTTTACTTTACAGTACGAGCTAAGCTATTCCAATGTGCTGAATATGCTCAAGCTTGCCAATATCCCTATTAAATCAAAGGACAGAAAAAACTTATCACAAATAGTAGTTGCAGGGGGACCTTGTTCCTGCAACCCTGAGCCTTTGGCTGACTTTGTTGATATTTTCTTTATTGGTGAGGGTGAAGAGGTTGACCTTGAAGTAATTGATTTATATAGAGAGTGTAAAAAAGAGAATAAGTCAAAGGACGAATTTTTAAAGTTAGCTTCACAAATAAAAGGTGTTTATGTGCCTTCCTTATATGAAGTGAAGTATAATGATGATAATACTATAAAATCCTTTATGCCAAAGGATAATGCGCCTGCTGTGGTAGAAAAAAGACTTATGATGAATATGGATGAGTCTTACTATCCCGAAAATTTTGTAGTGCCAAACATTGAGATTGTACACGACAGAGCAGTATCAGAGATTTTCAGAGGTTGTATAAGAGGATGCAGATTTTGTCAGGCAGGTTTTATTTACAGACCTGTTAGAGAAAAGTCTATTGACACTATAGACAGGCAGTGCCATACACTTTGTAATAATACCGGATACGATGAAGTATCCCTGTCATCACTAAGCTCAAGCGACTACACTGATATTATTGGATTGTTGGACAGGCTTAACAAGTGGTCAAATGATGAGAAAGTCAGCATATCCCTGCCGTCTTTACGTGTTGACGGTTTTACCGATGATATTCTTAATAAAATCAAAACCGTAAGAAAAAGCGGACTGACTTTTGCTCCTGAAGCAGGTACTCAAAGGCTTAGAGATGTTATTAATAAAAATGTATTGGAAGACGAGCTTATTAATACTTGCTATACTGCATTTAACGGTGGCTGGACTAAGGTTAAGCTTTATTTTATGATAGGGCTTCCAACTGAAACCTATGAAGATGTTGAGGGTATAGCAAAGCTCGCTCAGAATGTAGTGGATACTTACTATCGCTGTGAAAACAAGCCAAAGGGCAAGAGTGTTACAGTCACAATTTCAACTTCTTCTTTTGTGCCGAAGCCTTTTACACCCTTCCAGTGGTTTGGTCAAAATTCACGTGAAATACTGATGGACAAGCAAAAGCATTTAAAGGATACAATAAAAACAAAGAAAATCAATTATAATTACCACGATGCTGATACAAGTTACCTTGAAGCAGTGTTTGCAAGAGGTGACAGACGTTTAGGCAAGGTTTTGGAGGTTGCCTGCGAAAAGGGATTCCATTTTGACGGATGGAGCGATTGCTTCTCCTTGAAAAACTGGCTAGAAATATTTGAAGAATGTGGAATTGATCCTGACTATTATGCTGTAAGACAACGTGAATTTGACGAGATTTTACCTTGGGATTTCTTGGATTACGGTGTAGATAAAGAGTATTTGATTAAAGAATGTAAGAAAGCTTATGAGGATACTACAACTCCTCATTGCCGTTTGAAATGCAATAATTGCGGAGCTGCAAAGTATAGGGGAGGTGTGTGCTTTGAAAAATGTAAGAATATGGTTTAAAAAAGATGATGAATGTAGGTTTATTTCTCACCTTGATTTAAACAGATGTATGCTTAGAGCCTTACATAAAAGCGGTATTCCTATCTGGCACACAGAGGGTTTTAACACTCACCCTTACGCTACATTTCCGCTTCCTTTGTCTTTGGGCTTTAGAGGTGAAAAGGAATGTATGCACGTCAGATTGACAGAGGAATATGACTTTGATGATATTAAAAATAATCTTAATAAATGTCTGCCTTTGGGCATTAGAGTATATGATGTAACCGAAGTTGAGATGAAAGCAAGGGATATTTCGTTTGCACAGTTTAAAATCAAGATGAGCTGTGATGAAATCAGTAATGACACTCTGCTTAAATATGCTGAGGAACTGTTTGATAAAGATGAAATATTAGTTGATAAAAAAACTAAAAAGGGTATAAAAGAAATTGATATTAAGCCGTATCTGGACAGGGTTAAGCTTGAAAGAAATATCGGTGGCGTATATCTTTTCGTGGTACTGCCTGCCGGCAGCGTTACAAATATAAATCCACTGTTAATACAAAAGGCTATGAATAAATATTTTGACATTGATGTGTTTTTTGATGTGACAAAAACCGATATGTTTGATAAAAATTTGAAAAGCTTTAAATAAAAACCTTGATTTTTTAGAAACAATCGTATATAATAGTCAAGGTCGTTATGCAGAGATGTCCGAGCTGGCCGAAGGAGCATGATTGGAAATCATGTGTACGGTTACCACCGTACCTGGGGTTCGAATCCCCATCTCTGCGCCAAAAAATAAACAGTAGCCAAAGGCTACTGTTTATTTTTTTGAGATGGGATTCGAAGCCGAGCGTAAAGAAAACAGTCCGGTGGACTGTTTTTAGCGAGGAGCGTTGCTGGAAGTTTTATCCTTTACGTGAACACAGGCGACGAGATGAACATTGTTCATTGTAGTACATACCATCTCTGCGCCAAAAAATAAGCAGTAGCCAAAGGCTGCTGTTTATTTTTTTAGAGTGGGGATTCGAAGCCGACCGTTAAGAAAATGCTCCGGTGGAGCATTTTTAGGGAGGAGCGTTGCAGGAAGTTTTATCCTTTGCGTGAACACATGCGACGAGAAGTAGTTTTCTAAAGATGAACAAACCATCTCTGCGCCAAAAAATAAGCAGTAGCCAAAGGCTGCTGTTTATTTTTTTAGAGTGGGGATTCGAAGCCGAGGGTTAAGAAAACAGTCCGGTGGACTGTTTTTACCGAGGAGCGTTGCAGGAAGATCTATCCTTTACGTGAACACAGGCGACGAGATGAGCACCGCTTATAGCAGAACAAACCATCTCTGCGCCAAAAAAATAAGCAGTAATCAAAAGCTACTGCATTTTTCTTTTTATATTATAACTTACTCCCTTGAATGACATTTCTATTATTTAACTCCTTATTAATATAATTCAGGACTTTCTTTTTGTCGCCGCTCCACATTGGAGCAATAAGCAACTTCTTATCTCCGTCACCTGTGATTCTATGCACGACAACATTTTTAGGTATGTATTCTATAGCATTACAAATTATGTCAGTGTATTCTTCAAGGGATAATACTTTAAATTTGTTGTCATAGTATTCTTTTGCTAAATCAGTATCCTTTAAAACGTGCAGTAACTGTAACTTTATTCCATCGGTAACTTTGCCTACATATTTTACGGTTTCAAGCATCATCTCTTTAGTTTCATAAGGCAATCCTATAATTACGTGGGTAACTACATTGATATTAACTTGATGCAGTCTTTTGACAATTTCAACATATGTATTTAGTTCGTAACCGCGTCTTATGTATTCAGCTGTTTTTTTATGGATACTCTGCAAGCCTAATTCTACTGTAATAGGTTTTATCTTATTGAGCCTTGAAAGTAATTTTATAACATCATCATTAATACAATCAGGTCTGGTAGCTATTGACAGCTCTATAATTTCATCTTTGTTTATAGCTTCGGTGTATATATTTTCCAGATATTCAATACTTGCATATGTGTTTGAATACGGTTGAAAATATGCAACATAAAGATTGTCTTTCGTTTTGCTTTTAACTTTCTCTTTTGCTAAATCTATTTGCTCTGATATGCTGATACAGGATGGGGTAGAGAACTCTCCCGAACCGCCTCTACTGCAAAATATACATCCTCTTGTATCAATAGTACCGTCACGGTTTGGACAGGTCATACCTCCGTTAATAGAAAGCTTGTAAACTTTTTTACCGTATTTATTTTTATAGTAATCATTAAGTGAATAGTAATGCTTCATAATATTTGACAAATGAAATTTGATTTTTTATAATCAAATAGGTGATAAAAATGAGTTTAGTTTTACTTTATAATCTTTCAGGCAAAAAAGCTATTGATATAAAAATGATTTGCCATAAGCTGAATTTAACAAATAAAACAGTTGAAAAAGATGAGTACGGCTACAAATTAGGTTATCTTTGTAACATTGAAAAAGATGATACAATTTATCCTTATGATAATTTTGATAATGAAATGATTCTGTTTGCAAATCTACCGGATGTTACATTCGATAAATTCTTAAAAATGCTGAGGCAAAAGAAAGCTACTGTGGATTTAAAAGCTGTGTTAACACAGACTAATAAAGAGTTTACATCAGCACAGCTGTTTGAGGAAATATCAAAAGAACACTTTGCAATGCAAAATGGTAATCTTGCTCATAATCAAGAATAGTGTTTAACATATTCCATAAATGTTTTGAACATTTTACCGTCTGCTTCCTCTGCGTCCTTATCTATACCACCGTTAAAAAACATATGGTTGTGTATGCTTAAAGCTTCATAGGAAGCGGCAATATATCTTCTGACATTGTTTTGCAATTCATCGCTTAACACATTTCCGTTAGAAAGCCCCATATATAGGTTTTTATCAGCGATTTGAGCAGGCATAATAGCAGACATATCGGTAAATCTGTTGTTCCTTTTAATTTCATTGTAGAAATCTATAATTGAAAATTCGTGCTTATCGTCTAAATCTGTATTTTTGTCAATTATTTTTTCACAATTTACTAAATCAAAATCTTCGCCTTTAATATACTTATACAGATTATTTTGATTTAACTTTAGTACCTTAAACAGTCTTATGTTATACAGACCATTTTCAAGACAGGATAATGCTGAAAAATACATATTGCTGTCTCTTATACACATCTGACGCTGCCGACGAAGGCTTAGGTG
>CAMFQG010000084.1 GCA_945980035.1 uncultured Clostridia bacterium | reverse complement strand
TGCACTTACCCATGTGCTGACACTTTCTACTTACCGATGTGCTGAACCCGTACAGGACGTGTAGAAAAAATCATATTAAATGAGCTTCTGTTCCCGACCGAATCTATAGTCCGCTTTTGGCGGAGATTATCACGAATTATATTGAATTTTGCAAAGTAAAAAGCCTCCCTTTGTGTAAAGGGAGGTCTTTTCTTGCCTTTGTGTTATATGGTCACGTTATGAATGTTTGAAATTTAAAAAACTTAATGGTCGGGCAGAAAAGAATTTTGTTAAAATAACCTATCTGCTCGGAATGGATGCAACTTCAAGTTATGAATGTTTGAAATTTAAAAAAACTTAATGGTCGGGCAGAAAAGAATTCTGTTAAAACAACCTATCTGCTCGGAATGGATGCAACTTCAAGTTGCCTACAGCCAGTTTAATGTATCGTTGTAAAGATTTAAGTAATCCTGAGCTGAACGGTCCCAACTGTTGTCACTCATCATAGCACGCCACATAAGCTGATGCCAGCCTGCGTTGTCGCGAATACCGTAGAGAGCACGTCTTACAGCGCCTACCAAGTCAGAGGTTGCATAGTTTGCAAATGTGAAGCCGTTGCCGTAGCCGTCAGCACTGTCGAATACAGAATCTCTCAATCCGCCTGTTTCTCTTACAATCGGAATTGTACCGTAGCGGAGAGCGATCATCTGTGACAGACCGCAAGGCTCCATTTTAGACGGCATTAGGAAAATATCCGCACCGGAGTAGATTTTACGAGCAAGCTCAGGAACAAATCCTTTGCAGAAGCAAACTCTGCCGGGATAATCACGGTGTAGGTCACTGAAGAATCTTTCGTATTCCTCGTCGCCTGAGCCTAAGATAACAAACTGCATATTTTCTGTGTTCAGCAGTTCTCTGATGCCCATTCTTACAAGGTCAAGGCCTTTATGCTCAACAAGACGGGTAACCATTGAAACGATAGGAACATCCCATCTTTGCTCAAGTCCAAGTCTTTCCTGCAATTTCTGCTTACAAACGCCCTTGCCTCTCATATCATCCTTAGAATAGTTGCAGTATAGCTGATAGTCGGTTTCAGGATTGTAGCTGTCAATGTCAATACCGTTTTTAATACCGCATAGCTTGTAGTGGCGTAAATTCAGCTCATTGTACAAACCGAAGCTGTACCATGGGTCGCGGATTTCACCTGCATAGGTAGGGGAAACGGTAGTAACACGTACTGCTGTTTCGATAGCGCCCTTTACCATATTGAGCTTGCCGTCCATTTCAAGTATCTTTGTATCCGTAGGCGGAATACCAACACATTCGGTATTAACCTCCCAACCGTACATACCCTGATATTGAATGTTGTGGATTGTAAAAATGTTCTTAATATTTGCATACCAAGGATTCTTTGAATAGAAAAGGTAATAGTAGGTTGGTACTAATGCTGTCTGCCAGTCATTTGTGTGGATAATGTCCGGATGGAAGTCGATGTATGGCAGCATTTCAAGAATTGCTCTTGAGAAAAACGCAAATCTCTCTGCATCATCATATGAGCCATACAGAGCACCGCGTTTAAAGTAATATTCATTGTCAATGAAATAGTATGTGCAGTTGTTCCATCTCGCCCAGAAAAGACCGCAGTATTGGTGACGCCAAGCAACAGGAACAGTAAAGTTTGCAATAAAGTTCATTTGATTTTTTAAATCCTGAGGAATAGTACCGTACAGTGGCATAACTATTCTGCAATCCTGGCCCTTACGGCATAATGCGTGGGGAAGACTGCCTGCAACATCTGCAAGACCGCCTGAGCCTGCAAATGGATTAGCTTCTGAAGCACAATAAAGAATTTTCATTTTAAACCTCCTAATTTATAACGGATTGTTTTGCAATATAAATCGGATATGAGTCTGTACCCATAAGAGATTTATTGTCTTTTATATCAACATCTTTGTCAATAATTACGTAGTTCAGGTTGCAGTTTTCACCGATTTTAGTGTCCTGCATAATAATGCAGTTGCTAACCTTGGCACCCTTTGCAACATAAACACCCTTTGAAAGCACACAGTTTTCAACCTCACCGTCAATAACACAGCCCTGAGAAACAAGGGAGTTTGTAACGTGGCTTGTCAGCCCGTATTTGCAGGGGACGTCATCTCTTACCTTTGTAAAGATAGGACGTTGAGGATTGAACAGCTCATCTCTGATTTTGCTGTCCATAAGCTGCATATTGAATCTGAAGTATTCCGAAGTAGAGCTGATAACAGCACAGTAATCGTGACAACGGCAGGAATATACGTTGTATTCCTCAACCCACTTCTGTAACAAGCGGTTAATGTCAAGCTCGTTTTCGCTTAAAGCCTTAGTAACCAGGGACAGAAGAAGATCTTTTTTAATCAGGAATGTGCCCAGATACAGGTCACATTCTCCCTTAATCTCAGGCTTAACAAGGAATTTGTTAACCTTATTGTTTTCGTCTGCTTCCAAAACAGATGGGTTTGAAAGCTTTTCAGGAACAGGCATTCTCTTGTAAAGTAGAGTAATGTCTGCATTGTTATGTTCGTGAAGGTCAAACATTCCGTTATATACATAGTTGTATATTATATTGCTCTGTGTTAAAAGCACATATTCTTCCTTTGCGTCAAGAATATAACCTCTCAGCTGATACAGAGTTTCAATTACGTTTGCAAAGTTTACCCCTGCATAAGGCGGAAGAATTGTAATACCGCTGTGTTTCTTTGATAAATCCCAAGCCTTGCCTGAGCCGACGTGATCCATAAGTGACATAAAACCGCTTTTTGCAATAATACCAACATTATTAATATTTGTGTTAGTCATATTTGAAAGGGTAAAGTCAATCATCCTGTATTTACCGCCGATAGGTACACTTGCTGTTGTTCTGTGGCTTGTCAGCTCGGGAAGAGAGTCTTGACAGGAATTAGAAAAAATCAGACCTAATACGTTATTGCTTCTCATTATTCTTCACCCTCCATATCCTTGTCAATCATAGATTTAGGAGGAACCTTTACGTTTTCACCGATTTTAATATTATCGCCGATAACTGTAATTCCCCAATTATCCTTGTTTTCAACTTCCTCAGGATTTGCACCTACCACAGCATTTCTGCCGATAACTGCATTTTCCGCAACAATGGCAAATTCTACTTTTGCGCCATCCTCAATTATAGCATTAGGCATAATTATTGAAGAGTTGATTGTTGCTCCTTTGCCGATTTTTACACCTGCAAAAAGAATGGAAAATTCCAAGTCACCGCTGATATTACATCCGTCAGCAATAAGTGAGTTCTGGATTTTTGCATCATCTGAAATGTAGTGTGGGTGCATCATAGGACTTCTTGAATATATATTGCTTAAATCCAGAGATACATTAGGATTAAGCAAGTCCATATTAGCTTCCCAAAGGCTGTCGATAGTACCGACGTCTTTCCAATAGCCTTCAAAGGTGTAGGCAAACATTTTTTCACCTGCATCAAGCATAGCAGGTAAAACATTTTTACCGAAATCATTGCTTGAATTTGGATCTTTAGCATCCTCAATCAGGTATTTTCTCAGCTTTTGCCACTTGAATATGTATATTCCCATAGAAGCATTTGTGCTTTTTGGATGCTCAGGCTTTTCATCAAACTCATAAATTGAGCCGTCGGGATTTGTGTTTAGGATACCAAATCTTGAAGCCTCGCTCTTTGGCACGTCAATGGCTGCGATTGTGCAGTCGGCGTCGTGCTGTTTGTGGAACTGCAACATTTTGTTGTAGTCCATTTTGTAGATGTGGTCACCTGACAGAATCAGTACATAGTCAGGGTTATACCTGTCTATATAGTCAATATTTTGATAGATTGCGTTTGCTGTGCCTGAATACCAGTCTGCACCGCTTACAGCCTGATAAGGGCTTAAGCAGTTTACACCTGCGTGCATACCGTCTAAATCCCAAGGCTGTCCGTTACCGATATATTCGTTTAGGATAAGTGGCTGATACTGTGTTAAAATACCAACTGCCTCAATACCGGAATTTACGCAGTTAGAAAGAGGAAAGTCAATTATTCTGTATTTTCCTCCGAATGGGACTGCAGGCTTTGCCAACTTTTGGGTTAACACTCCCAGTCTTGAACCCTGTCCGCCGGCAAGCAGCATAGCAACGACTTCCTGTTTAGGAATCATTTTAAATACCTCCGTTATGTTATATAATATATAATTTCTAAATTATTTTCTTGTAACATTTTTGTTAGTTACAGTTTTTCTGCTAATTATTTTCTTTGCCGGTACTTTTTTAACCTTTGGTACTTCCGGCTTAGGCTTTTCAAGCTTTTGGGCAAGCTGAATAAAGCTGACGCTCATTGGCGGAACAGTAACAGCTATTGATTGTCCGCAACCGTGAAGAGCAATATCGTCTGTGAGTATTCTATCACCGTTGCCAATTCCGCTTCCGCCGTATTTTTTATTATCCGTGTTAAATACTTCCTTGTAAATACCATATTGGGGAACACCTATGTGGTATTCCTCCTGTACCATAGACTGGAAGTTGCACAGAACAATTAAATCATTTCCAGCTTTGTCTATACGCCTGAAAGCGATTACGCTTTTTGAATAATCGTCGTGATATATCCAGCTAAAGCCCTCCCAGTTAAAATCCACCTGATATAGGGGACTGTTGCTTAAATAGAAATGATTTAGCTCCTTGACAAAGCTCTGGAATATTCGGTTCTCATCATTTGCAAGACAAGACCAATCAATCTCAGTTTTAAAATCCCATTCACTTTCCTGTCCTATTTCGTTGCCCATAAAGTTCAGCTTTTTACCGGGATGTGCAATCATATAGGCAAGAAAGGCTCTTGCCTGAGCGAATTTCAAATCTAACTCACCGGGCATTTTGTCAAGAAGCGAATGTTTGCCGTAAACAACTTCATCGTGAGAAATAGGCAGTATAAAGTTTTCCGAAAAAGCATAGAAGAAGCTGAATGTAAGACTGTCGTGATTAAAGGGCCTCCAAAGTGGGTCCAAGGACATATAATGGAGCATATCGTTCATCCAACCCATATTCCACTTGTAGTCAAAGCCTAAACCGCCTGTGCTGATAGGCTTTGAAACCATAGGCCATGATGTGCTTTCCTCGGCAATCATCATAACATCGGGATGATACATATGAACGGCAGTGTTAAGTCTTTGTAAAAATTCAACTGCCTCAAGGTTTTCCTTGCCGCCGAATTTATTAGGCTCCCACTGACCGTTGGGACGGTTATAGTCAAGGTAAAGCATAGACGCAACTGCGTCAACTCTTATGCCGTCAAAATGATACTGCTCTATCCAGAACATTGCACTTGACACTAAAAAGCTGATAACCTCGTATCTGGCATAATTGAATACAAGAGTACCCCATTCCTTATGCTCAGCCTTCAGCTCGTTGTCATATTCATAGCAACAGGTTCCGTCGAATTTTGCAAGACCGTGGGAATCTTTTGGAAAATGTGCAGGCACCCAGTCCAGAATAACGCCGATATTATTCTGATGGCACAGGTCAATAAAATACATTAAATCGTGAGGCTCGCCGTATCTTGATGTAGGGGCAAAATAGCCTGTAACCTGGTACCCCCAACTGTCGTCAAGGGGATATTCTGTGATGGGCATAAGCTCAATATGAGTATATCCCATTTCCTTTACATAGGGTATTAACTCCTCGCCTAACTTGCTATAGCTGAAAAAGTTTCCGTCTTGGTATTTTCTCCAGGAACCTATGTGAACCTCATAAATATTTATAGGCTGTTCCTTGTGCGGATTTTCGTATTTATATTTAAACCAATCTTCATCCTTCCAAATGTAGTTTTTCAGGTTATATACAATGGAAGAGCTGTCGGGACGTGTTTCAGTGTGAAAAGCATAGGGATCAGCCTTGATTACCTTTTCAAACCAAGGAGTTTCGATGCAGTATTTGTAACGGCAAAATTCCTCCAAACCTTCAATAAATAATTCCCATACGCCTTTTTCGTCGATTTTGTACATATAGTTTGCAGTGTTGTCCCAATCGTTGAAAGGACCGACTACAGAAACCGATACAGCATCGGGAGCCCATACTCGAAAAACTATACCTTGTCTGTTGTCCCAATTAACAATATGAGCCCCAAGTAAATCATATGCCCTTATGGAATCACCGTCATAGAATAGCTCCAACGCAGAACGTGTGTCCTGAAAGCTATAGTTCATAAGTATCACTCCTCTTTCGTAAAATAAAAATGCCAATAAACTCCCATTAAACATATATATAGATATATAATACCATTAATACCTGCCAAATTCAAGTGAAAATATAAAATTGAAGTAAAATTTTTCTGTCTTTTTTGTGTAGAATTGCTAAAATAACGTAAAAAACGGCAGAGGTCAAACCTCCGCCGTCAGATTCTGTTATTAACAGTTAGAAAATTCCGTAGTTGCTTAATAGTTTTGCATATATATCAGGTAGTGGTATAAACATATTTATTATCACAAACAGCGAACACACTGCCATTACACCAATCCCGTAATATGCAATTATTTTATAATAGTTCTTAGTACTTGCTAACGAGTTGTTGCCGATATTATAGGTAACATTACGACTTCTTTTACGTATCAGATAAGAAACATATATCCATATTCTGCCGAAATATGTAAATATAAAGGCTAAATTTACCGCAACATTAGTACCGCTGTTGCCTAAAAATTCCCAAAAAGGAAGAGGATAAATCAGAACTACGGCAATCAGTAATGAAATTGCTACAGCCACATTTCCCTTTTCAACATTTTGAGCATATTTTTTCCATATTATGTATGTAGTTACAAAGGCTGTTGTCATTGACAACAAACCAAATATAATTGCCTCAAACATTCTGTTGCCTATAAAAGACATACTTATTCTCAATAAAACGAAAAGTAACATATTTATTGCAAATGTTACTGCATCAATTATTAATATTTTTTTGTTCATATTACCGTTCTGCCCCTAAATCATATTATATCAGTCTTTCAATCCGCAGTTCATCTTCTGAACCGCAACAGATTTTCGTAATATCACACAGATTGACGATTGAATAACCGTCCTCGCAGCCATAATCGTTATACTGTTTTATCTTACAGTTATTTTCATCTATTTCCTCAACGACTCCTATTAAATCATATATACCGCTATTTAACAACTCTATAGAAACTATTTCTTTAGTATCAAAGGCATTTTTTAATATTGAAAAACCTATATCTGATTCATCTACAGGACAATCAAAGTTCGGTAAATCATAGTCCGATGATAGCGCTTTCATTTTTCTTTCGTAATCTCCGCCGTATTCTACACGGAATATATCAGCTGTTTGCTGTACTAAAATTCCGTCATAATCTCCATTAGGTGAAAGCATATAAATCAATACTTCATCTTCGTTGACGCATAATACTTTACCGTAAATGAATTTTTCAGTATCATCAAAATTTGAATAAATAGAAACAAAATTCATTTTTTTACATATGTTTTTAAGTGTGTCAAACAAAATCATCACACTCCTTTCTAAAATTATGGAAAAATAAGGCAGAGGTTTAACCTCTGCCTTAATTAAGTTTAAGTTGTGATTAGCCTAATTCAGCGAAATACTTAATTGTTCTAACCATCTGGCTTGTGTAGCTGTTCTCGTTATCGTACCAAGAAACAACCTGTACCTCATATAGGTCATCAGCAATCTTTGATACCATTGTCTGAGTAGCGTCAAACAATGAACCGTATCTCATACCGATAACATCAGAAGAAACGATTGGATCCTCGTTGTAACCGAAAGACTCGGAAGCAGCAGCCTTCATAGCAGCGTTGATGCCTTCAACTGTAACGTCAGCACCCTTAACAACTGCTGTTAAGATTGTTGTAGAACCTGTTGGAACAGGAACACGCTGTGCAGAACCGATTAGCTTGCCGTTTAACTCAGGAATTACAAGACCGATAGCCTTAGCA
>CAMFQG010000083.1 GCA_945980035.1 uncultured Clostridia bacterium | reverse complement strand
ACCTAAGCCTTCGTCGGCAGCGTCAGATGTGTATAAGAGACAGTTATTGTGGAATACTCTGTGGAAAATGTTAAAAACCGCCCTGTTTTTAAGTGTTCCAACTCCATATATACATTATTTTTTAAAGTTTCCACAGTCTTAACAAAGTTTTCCACAATATTCTTTAAAGAAAAATAACAACTAAACTCAATTACAATTTGTAATATCCATACTGTCAACGATAATATTGAAAATAACAAAAATGTAATTTGTTGCAAGAGAAAAAAGAGAAATTTGTAAATATTACGGGAAGTGTGTAAAGAGTGCTCCCTTTACACAAAGGAGGCAACATTCTCCGCCGTAGGCGGACTATTGATTCGGTCGGGAATAGATGTAAATTAATAGAAGAATTTTTCTACACGTCATTCATTATCAATTATCCATTATCAATTATCAATTAAAAAAGTAAGCTCCCTAAACAGAAAGCTTACTTTAAAGTATTGCATTAAGAAAACCTGCAATAAATTTATTGAAAAGGAAAACTGAGGTACTGCCGAAAATAAAACCTAAAAACATTCCTACTACCACGTCGGACAGATAGTGCACTCTCAGATAAATTCTGGAAAATGAAATTAAAACTGCACAAATTGAAATAAGTATTATTGTAATCAAGCTGCACCTGAACAGCGCTACTGCCACTACTGCAAAGGACGCTGTGGTATGACCTGAGGGAAAGGAATAGTATTTCGGTCTATGTATAAGCTGTTCCTCATCGGAAAGATGCCACACAGGTCGTTCTCTCCTTACAATTCGCTTTAATATTACTTCGCAGAGCAGCTGTGTAAAGGCAATTCCAAAGATTATGTTTGCCCCTGTCAATCTCCAAGGCGGATAGATTAGAAAGGGCATACTGATAGCGAACCATATGAGTCCCAGATTTCCGGCAGAGGAAGCAGCAATCATTATTCTGTTTTTCCAAGGGGAGCGGTACTTGATGATATTGTCGATAACCTTATCATCAAGGCGCTGAATCCTATCAAACATAATAACACCTCATAATCGCATCGGCATTATGACATATTTAACGCCATATTTTAATTATAGCACAAAGTGTTTCGTTTGAAAAGTGTTTTATTTTAACCTTTACTGCTCTGAACGTAAATTTACAAGATGTGCAACTGAGGGCATTGTCTGACCCTGCATACTTGAGGTAGGACTCATAAGCGCACCTGTTGCCATAAACAGAACATTTTGGTACTTACCGCTTAACATATCGGGTATAAATTTTGAACATAGCACCGAACCTGCACAGCCACAGCCTGAACCCCCTGCGTGGACGTCCTGTTTTTCCAAATCGAAAATCATCAACCCGCAATCCCTGTGATTGGATTTAATATCTACTCCCTCAGTTTCAAGCAAATCGTAAAGGCATTTTGAGCCTACCTTGCCTAAATCTCCTGTGATAATCACATCATAGTCAGAGGGCTTTGTCTTTGTGTCCTTAAAATATTCCGTCAAGGTCTTTGCCGCTGCAGGCGCCATAGCAGCACCCATATTGTTAAGGTCGCTTATGCCCATATCCACAATTTTGCCTACTGTGGCTCTGCATACTTTGACGCCTTTTCCCTGCTTTTCAACGATACAGCTTCCTGAACCTGTCACTGTCCATTGGGCTGTCGGAGTACGCTGTCCGCCGTATTCCAAAGGGAAACGGTACTGACGTTCTGCTGAGCAAAAGTGAGATGAGGTGACGCAGGCAGAGCAATCTGCTCCACCGCTTTCCACCATAACAGACGCCATAATAAGCCCCTGCGCCATAGTTGAGCACGCACCGTACTGACCAAGATAAGGTATGTTAAATCCCATCAATCCAAAGCTTGAGCTGATGCACTGATTAAGCAAATCTCCTGCAAAAATAAAGTCAACATCATCGGAGCTTTTATCAGCTCTTTTTAAAGCACAGGACAAAGCCTCCTGCTGAAACAGACTTTCTGCCTGTTCAAAGGTGTCCTGTCCTGCCCTTGAATCAAAATATATTTTGTCAAAGCAATCCTTCATAGGACCTTGACTTTCCTTTTTTCCTGCTACAGAGCCATAGCCTGTTATAACAGGAGTGTTTTCAAATTCCAGAGTAAATTTTCCAATTCTGTGTAACATAAAATCGCCCCTTTTGCATTATCTTTTGCAAAAAAGGGCGATTAATTCATATTTTATTTACTTGTTCTTTTCATTCCACTCAGATTACGTTCCTAACAGGCTCCGGTCAAAAACCAACTGTGCCTGATTCATTTCAAAATTATTGTAATTACCTTTGCTGATAAAATATTCGATAATTATATCAAATTTATTGATTTAATAAACATTTTCAGTTATTAGTTGCTTTTTTATTCTATCTGCGTTTTTGGGTGATAATCCTGCTTCTTTTGCAAATTCATCCCATCTATATATTGCAGATACTACCTGATCAATACATTTTGTTGCCGCTTTCTTTTTTATACCGGCTTTTTCAGCAACCTTATAGAAATCTTCCTTGACGATTCCGTTTTCTTTGCCGTTTATAAGCATCTGGTGACCTCTTACCCATAAACTGTTTTTTCGGTACGCAAAAGTAATATCGTAAGCAGGAGATAGTGACCATTCTCCTTTTTTGTTCATAAGAAAGGCGATATTTTTCGTATGGTCGTCAAAGTTTTTTGCGTAATCATTAAACAGCATACGCTTAAACATCTGCAAAAAGTCATGACTACCAAGTTTAAGTTGCTTCATTACGGCAAAAGCATCCTCATAGGAATAGGTTCTTGGAGAATTAAAGTCCATATGAGCTATTGCGCATAAGCTTTGCATATGTACCTTTTCGCCTTTAGGCCCTCTTCGATCAAATCGTTTTGTCATAAAATGTGAACGTCCATTTTCTTTGTGCAGACGGCACTGGCTCATATCAATGCCTGCGGCTTTTGCCATCAGGTAGTAAGCATATTCAATCTTTGTATATTCCTTATGGTCGGGAATTTCATCTTTATCCTTATTGTTTTCTATGTCATCAAACTTTAAGAGCCAATATTCAAATCCATGCCCTGCATTTACTTGACCGGAACGGATTTCATTTGTTTCCCTATTCCATGCTATCAAAGTTTTTGCTCTTGCTCCGCCTACCGATGAGCTACTCTGCATTAAACGGGCAATCATGGTGTCATCATACTTTATTTTAACACTCTCCTTTTCGGATAGGATTTCTGATGCTAACTTAGTAAGGGCATCAATATCTACCTCACCGCTAAAATCAACAATTTCCTGTGACGGCTCATACTCTAATGCGCCCATACCTCTCTTGCCTGTATAGCAAAGCCTTTCAATTGTAGTTAAACTGTCTTTTTCTCTGCCTTGGCTTTCTAAGTATCGGTCGATTACAATATTACCAAATTTATCAGGCAGAGAATCGGCAATCATTCCGGGTAAACCCTTGTAGGTTTCCTCATTTAGCGAAGGGAAAGAATAGGTTGTGCTTGAAAGCGGCATTTTAATTGGCGATACCTCAATACCGCTTGAAATAAAGTTTTCATCATACTGAAAACCGATTAACCCGTTATCTTGTTCATGAAGATAACCAATCGTTGACCCCCACATTTTCACTTTGACTGTTTTTACATTCATAATTTACGCCTCTTACTTATCTTCTTCCCAAACCCATTTAGTATTTTTCTTATCATTATTTGGTGTTGCTCGTTTTCTTTTGGGCTTTTCCTCATATATTGACTTAAAATCCGGTTGAACTTCCGGAATCATAATATTCAAATTATCCAGCATATTCAGAGCAGATAGAATTTTGATATAGTTGGAAAATTTCGAGTCCTCACCGTTTTCTATACGTACCTCAGTGCTTGGAGAAATACCGCACTTGTCTGCAAGAGCTGACTGCGTAATATTCAAAGAAATTCTATGATCTTTTATTCTTTGTCCAATTTCTTTTAATATAGTAATTTCATTTTGATTTCCGCCAATCTTCATATCCGCTCTCCATAAATTTAATTTATCAAATTTGCATAATTATCATATCATATTGGCATTAATTTATCAAATTTGCATAATTATCATATCATATTGGCATTAATTTGTCAAGTTTGATAAATTAACACCTATGCTTTATGTTACTGTATCACCGGAAAGCCGTTGGAGAGAGATGGGCGGATAGAACCGAAAAGCATTTGAGCTTTTATTGACTCCTTTTTAAACAATGGATATATGTATTTTTAATTCCAATGTAACCTTTCCTATTCTGCGTAACATAAAATCGCCCCTTTTGCATTATCTTTTGCAAAAAAGGGCGATTAATTCATATTTTATTTACTTGTTCTTTTCATTCCACTCAGCTTCCTTAAAGCCTGTAAGCACAAAATCATCGCCTATTAAAAGAGGCCTTTTTACAAGCATACCGTCGGTTGCAAGGAGCTTTAACATTTCCTCCTCAGTCATTTCGGGCAGTTTATTTTTAAGCCCCATGGATTTATAAAGCAGACCGCTTGTGTTGAAAAACCTCTTTAGTGGAAGTCCGCTTTTCTTATACCAAGCAGTTAACTCCTCATATGTGGGATTGTCAAGCTTTATATCCCTTAATTCATATTCAATTTTGTTTTCATCAAGCCACTTTTTTGCCTTTTGGCAGGTAGTACATTTTGGGTAACATATAAATTTAGTCATATCATTTCTCCTATCATTTATTTTAATTATAATGTTTTCTATATTAATCGAAACTGATTCTTATCAAACTCTATCAATCCTTCATTCCGCATTTTGCAAAGCTCATTGGACATTGCGCTTCGGTCAACGGACAAAAAATCGGCAAGCTGTTGACGGTTAAAGGGAATAGTGAAGCTTGCGCTGTTTTGTTTTTTTGCTTGCTCCGACAAATAGGAAATCAGCTTTTCTCTTGTTGTGCGTTTTGACATATGGCTGAGCTTTTGCACAAGCTTTCTGTTCTTTTCTGATATGGCAAAAAACAGATTCTGTACCACCATGGAATGAAAACGGCAGTCAGAAGAACAGGTTGATAAAATTTTCTTTACATCAAAGAAAATCACCGCACTGTCAGCTACCGCAACAACGTCGTTAAGCATAGGGCCGCTATCGTAAGAAACATATGCCTCGCCGAACATTTCACCCGGAGAAATCTCGCCTAAAATACTGCGGTTGCCCCAGTAATCGTCCCTTTGAATATGGAGGTTGCCCTCTGCTAAGACAGTAATATCGGTTATATGCTCACCCTGTCGAAAAACATAATCGCCCTTTTTATAGGTTTTAATCCGTGCATTAAGGCATAGAAGCATAGCTTCAATTTCGTCATCGCCCACACCGGCAAATATTTGTGTTCTTTTTAAAATTGGAATATATTTCTCCATAAAATCTCTTTTCTGTTGTAAAAACAACCGAATTGTTTTATTTATTATAATATAATAACCTTACAAAATCAAGTAAGGAGAATTTTTATGATTAGAAAAATTATTAAAATTGATGAAGAAAAATGCAACGGTTGCGGTGCGTGTGCCTCTGCCTGTCACGAAGGTGCAATCGAAATGATAAACGGAAAAGCAAAATTAACACGTGAGGATTACTGCGACGGTCTCGGTGACTGTCTTCCCGCTTGCCCTACCGGCGCTATTACTTTTGAAGAAAGAGAAGCACCTGCCTATAACCATGAGGCGGTTCTTAAAGCAAAGCAAGAGCAAGAATCCTTGCCCTGCGGTTGTCCCGGTACACATTCAAAAGCCATTCATAGGGAAAGCAGAGATTTGGGAGATTTTTCTGCACCGGTTGACAGCCAACTGTCACAGTGGCCTGTGCAAATTAAGCTTGTTCCTGTAAACGCGCCCTATTTTGACGGGGCAAACCTTTTAGTAGCTGCGGACTGTACAGCTTATGCCTACGGTAATTTTCACAATGAGTTTATCCGTAATCACGTAACTCTTATCGGTTGTCCAAAGCTTGACAGCGTTGATTACACAGAAAAGCTAACCGAGATTATATCAAACAATAATATTAAAAGTCTTACCGTAGTGCGTATGGAAGTGCCCTGTTGCGGTGGCATTGAGCATGCGGTAAAACAAGCCTTAAAAACAAGCGGTAAATTTATTCCGTGGAGAGTTGTAACAATCTCAACCGACGGAAAAATATTAGAATAACAAAACAACCGATGGGGAATTTTCGTTCTCCATCGGTTTATTATTTGCTGAAATTTTAAGTTCATTTACTTATAATGCTATACAACCTCGTCTATTGCTTCCGTTTCGGTTTCACTTGGTTCCGGCTCTGTGGGAGCTTCCGTAGGCTTTGCAGTTGTAGGCTGTTCGGTTTCAGCTTCGGTAGTTTCAGGCAGGGTGGTTGCCACTGTAGGCTCGGTTGGCTTTGTTTCATACTTTATCTGACCGGTTGCCGTTGTTCTGAAAGAGCCCTCATCGTCAATTCTTACAATATGGTTATCCTTTAGGCTGTATGTAGAGTTGCATACGGTTTCTTCCTTTACAATTTCGCCATCTAAGTACAGATAACGCTTTGTAACAGTCCTGTAGCTTTCGCCTTTTCTGATGTCATAGTTTTCACTTTTAAGCATCACATTATCATAGCTTGGATCCTGATAACCGTATATATTGACAATCAGAGTACTTCCCTCTACTTTACATTCCATAAACATCTGATAATCGGTAGTATTCTTTAACCTTAAATCAAGATTTGGATAGTCAATAGTAGCGTCTTCCCCTGCATAGGCATAGGTTGAAGCCCAATAGTGGTTATGTCTTTCCACCACTGCCATATTTGCAAACAGCGCGCACTTGAATATGGTAGTGCTTGCCTGACAGATACCTCCGCCCACGCCTTGTTCAATTTTTTTGTTATTAATAACTGCCGCATTTCTGTATCCGTTAGATTCAAGGTTAGAATCTCCCGTACAATCGTTAAAGGACCAAACTTCACCCGGATTAATAACAGAGCCGTTACAAGCCTCTAAAGCAACTTTCATATTGTGAGTGCCGTCGGCTGTATTTGAAGAAATGGAAGTAGCCGTTGACAGGCCTACAATGTTCTTCTTTACGTCCTCCAATGTGATTTCCGGAGGAACATTTTCAACCCGTGCATCAATAGTTTTCCGTACAGCACCTTTGTCGAAAAACTCTACAAGCTCGTACTGTAAATCACTTCTGTCAAGCTTATATCCGTCCTTGCCGTTCTTATACTCAAAGCGGTTGTCTGCAAAGGGAGTAAACTTTGCTACCTTTGCGTTTTTCGGTTCCTTATCAGTACCTTTTGCAACCTCTTTAACTACCTTTTCTATGGACTGATTGTTAACCTGGTAATTAAGTGTAAAAGCAGAATCGTCGGAAATTTCGTCAGCCATATCGGCATACTTTGTCTTTTTAATCTTGCCCTGTTCTTTCAGGCTGTATAGCTTTGCCTGTTTCAATGCCTTTTTATACTCAAAGTTATACTCAAAGTCTTCCTTGTCAAAGTTAAACAGTCTTCCGTTTGACTTAACAACAATATCGTATTCCTTTATCAAGGAGGCACTGTTTTCCTTTAGCTTATCAAGCGCCTGTTCATAGGTTAACCCGCTTATATCAATACCGGAAACAGTTACTTCTCTTGAAAAAGTAAAAGGTCTGTTGCTGTTGTCAATATTAAATTTCACAATACCCACAGTAACAGCAATCGCCAAAACAAGAATTACAATCAAGACAAACACAAGGCTTCTCTTACGGTTTTTCTTTTTGCCCGTTCTCCTCTGCCTGTTATTAGCAGGAGCAGTTTGTTTTCTGCTTACGTTAGTGCTTCTTGAATTTTGTGTATTTCTTGTATTTCTTTGGTTTCTGTTATTTGTACTCCTGTTACCAACATTACCTGAGCCGGTTCCTCTTTTTGGTGCCTGTCTGCGGTAACGGTTTGAGCTGGAGCTTCTTCGATTTGGAGTATTTGAACTGCTGAAATAGCTTAAATCGTAATCGTTCAAGTAAGTATCCTCCATAAAATTACATAAATTTATACACAACAATTATACCTGTCTCTTATACACATCTCCGAGCCCACGAGACGTAGAGGAAT
>CAMFQG010000082.1 GCA_945980035.1 uncultured Clostridia bacterium | reverse complement strand
ATTCCTCTACGTCTCGTGGGCTCGGAGATGTGTATAAGAGACAGGTTCTAAACCCTTGCAGGAGCAAAAGTAGGCGGTTACTAATATAAAAAGTAACAGCGCCCAATACGGTCCCGACTTTAAAACAATGTGCATATATTGAGATAATTTTGTTACGGACATAACGGAAACCAAAGCAAAATAAACGCAGATAATAATATTGATAACAACATTTCGCTTTCCGCTGTACAGTGAAATAAACAGAATATTTATTGCAAGTGCTAAAAATATATAAAGCAACTGAAAAACGGAAGCGGTGTTATCAATAAAAAGCATATAGATTAGCGTTGAAAGGAACATCCCTGAAAAGAACTGGGATAATGTTATTGAATTATTCTTCATAGACACTACCACCGTTTAGGGATTGGACATTTATAGAATTTTTGGTAAGCCTTTTCCAACCGAATCTCATAAAAACATCACCTATGCTTTTCTTATTAAAAGGGATAATAGGCGACATATATGCAACTCCCAAAGAAGATTTTGAACACATAAAAATAATAACGATTGTGGATAAAAGCACTATTCCCCACACGCCCATTATTCCGCCCACTACAATGAACGATAGTCTTAAAACGGTAATCTGTGGATATAAATCAGGTACTACATAACTGCAAATTGCCGATACAGCCACAGCCATTAAGGTGGGTGCACCGATTATACCTGCGTTAATTGCACAGTCACCTATTACCAAAGCTCCCACTATACTAACCGCATGACCTAATGCTTTTGGCAGTCGCAGTCCTGCCTCTCGCATAATTTCGTAAATAAATGTAATCAGCAATATTTCCAATATTAAGGGCAAGGGTGTATCTTTGATTGACTCTTGGATATTTTTATACAGGGCTTTTGGGAAATAATCAGGGTGAAAATTCACAAAGGCTAAATATACCGCCGGAGTGAGAATTGCAAGAATATAGGAAAAATACTTTAAAAGCCTTATTATAGTTGCAAAATAAGGTCTGTTTGAATAGTCATCAACTGACTGGAAATTTTCTACAAACAGATGAGGAAGCACCAATACGCAGGGTGTGCCGTCAATCAGTATTCCTATTCTTCCCTCTAACAATTTACCGCACAGGGAGTCAGGACGTTCAGTGATGCCAACTCCTGTGAAAACCTGGTTTTTACCGCTGTCCTCAAGATACGGTACAAGATAACCGCTGCCTAATACCGTTTTTATATCGCAATTTATAAGCCTTTCTCTAAGCTCGTTAACAGAGGATTTTGTAGCAATATTCTTAATGTAGCACAGACATATTTGTGTGTTTGACTCAGTGCCTACAGTCATTGTTTCAAAGACAAGGTTGGGGTTCTTCATTCTTCTGCGGACCAAGGTCATATTTATCCTTAAAGCCTCAGTAAATCCCTCTCTGCTTCCCCTTTGAACAACCTCACTTTCAGGCTCTGAAACTCCTCTGTAGGAAAAGCCTTGTGCTCCGATTGCAAGCATTTCCTTGTATCCGTCAATAGCTACAATGGCAAAGCCTGACATTGAAAAGGTTATAACCTGACTGAATGAGGTAATAAGTATAATTTCACTTGCGGAAAGCACATTATCATATATATAATCAAATAGCTTTTTTCGGTTTAAATCTCCGTAGCTTCCGTTAAGCAAGGGATTTAATACGTAAATCGCCAAGCTCTCCTTGTCGCACATTCCCTCTGTTGTAAATACAGCACAAGATGTTTTTGAGCTGTTATTAAGCTTTATAGTTCTTACCGTGAAATCCGCTGAGTTATACAATAACTTTTTCAATTCAATTATATTTTGTTGTAAATCACTATACATTTTACCACCCATTTTAACTTTTGCTATTTTTCAATCATTATTCAGCCTATTGTGTATTATACGGTTTTTTGAGGAAATATTATAATTGGTGATAAAATGTTAGTTACTATCATTAGAACGGTTATATTATACTTATTCATCATTTTTGCAGTACGGCTTATGGGAAAAAGACAGATAAGCGACCTGCAAACCTCAGAGCTTGTTGTAACGCTTATAATCGCAGATATTGCATCAATTCCTATGGAAAACACCGCACAGCCTTTGGTATCTGGAATTGTACCCACATTAATTTTAGTTGCCTGTGAGATAATATTCAGCATAGGTATGATGAAATGGAGCAAATTCAGGAAGGTAATGTGCGGTAGTCCTGTTATGGTAATTGAGGACGGAGTAATACTACAGGACAAAATGAAAAGTCTTAGGATTACTACTGAGGATTTATGTATTCAGCTGCGACAGCAAGGGGTATTTTCACTTGACGACGTACAGTACTGCATTGCAGAAACTAACGGAAAGCTCAGCGTTCTGCAAAAGCCTGACAAACGCAATCCCACTGCTGAGGATTTAGGAGTTTATATCGAGGATACCGGCATTGAAGCTGTAGTAATTACCGACGGTGAGATGTTAAGTAATTCAATACGGCTGTGTGAAACAGATAAAAACAGTGTGATTAATATTCTAAAAACGAATAATACTGACATAAAAGACGTGTTCATTATGACACTAAACAGAAACGGCGACTATAAAATTATAAAGAAGCATTGATATGAAAAGGTTTTATATTGCGATTTTTCTTATACTACTGTGCATTTCTTTTGGCTTATATGAAATGTATGCAGTTGACCATATTGTAGAAGAGTGTAACAGCAGTTTCCAAAAGGTTGACAACAGCTTAAAAAACAAGGACTATCTTTCGGCTTACAAGGAAAGTATGAAAAATGCTAAGAATTACGAGGAAAAAGTAACAGGAATAATGTTTTGCTATTTTAATCACAAGGATTTGGAAAACCTAAGTTGGAATATGTACCAAGGCGCTGAGTATATTAAGCACAAGCAAATCGGTGATTATTATGCACTAAAAACAACAACAAAAAAACAACTCCAATCTTTAAAAGACGAGGAGTTGTTTGAAATACAAAATATTTTATAATTATCTGCAAGCCTTGATTTTGGATACTAACCAGAAAATTACAAGCATTATGCAATTTGAAACTACTACTGTAGGACCTGTAGGTATATCTAAATAATAAGAAGCGGTTAATCCCAATAAGAAGCAGATTACCGACAGTATTCCGGCAGTTATCATTACTGACTTGAAAGACTTGCAAAGTCGCATTGCAGTTAATGACGGGAAAATAATCAAGGCTGAAATTAGCAAGGTTCCCATTATTCTCATACCGATTACTATAGTCAAAGCTGTTAAAACAGCAATTATGATGTTATAAACCGACGGACGTGTTCCGCAGGCTTTGGAAAAGCTTTCGTCAAAAGTAACTGCAAATATTTTGTTGTAAAACAGTAAAAACAGCAGAATTACAACTATTGAAAGCACAACACACATAACGGCGTCACCGTTAGATGTAGCAAGAACAGAGCCGAAAAGATAGCTGTTTAAATCAGTGTTAAGTCCCGTAACACTTGCAACAATTACACCTGTTGCAACGGCGGTGCTTGAAATTACAGCGATTGCTGCATCGCCGTTAATCTTGCTGTTTTCGGACAATCTCAGCAAGCAAAAAGCCGCTAATAATACTACAGGAATTGCAACATACAAAGGTGCAATATTTGCAGCGGCAGCTATAGCCAATGCGCCGAATCCCACGTGAGAAAGCCCGTCACCAATCATAGAATAGCGCTTTAACACCAGGATAACACCTAACAGGGCGGCACATAATGACACTAAAGTACCTACAATTAATGCTCTTATCATAAAATTGTAGCTTAACATTTCTATCATAAGCGGTCTCCTTTGTTACTATGACTGCATTTATCGCAAGGGCAATCCCTCAACATAAATTTCTCGCCGATTTCAGAATGCATATACTGATGAGTAGTACCGTAAAAGTAACTGTCACCTGACATATGGAGAATGTGGCTTGCGTGTTTCACCGATGTGGTAATATCGTGGGACACCATCACTATGGTAATTCCCTGCTTGTTGAGCTTGCCGATTAAATCGTATAAATCCTGTGAGGCTATCGGATCAAGTCCTGTAATAGGCTCGTCAAGGATAAGTAATTTTCCTGTAGCACAAAGAGCTCTTGCAAGAAGCACTCTCTGTTTTTGTCCGCCTGAAAGCTCCTGAAAAGACTTTTTCTTTAAATCAAGAATATTTACCTTTTCCATATTTTCTAAAGCAAGATTCTTCTGCTCTTTTGAATATATAGGTAAAAATTTTTTATTAAGGGTTCCTGACAAAACTACCTCTAAAACCGAACAGGGAAAGTCCTTTTGAATACTTGTCTGCTGTGGTAAATAGCCGATGTATCTCTGCTTTAACCCCTCAAGGTACTCTATTTTTCCGCTTATTGGCGATATAAGTCCAAGCAAGCCTTTCATTAATGTAGTTTTTCCCGAACCGTTTTCACCTACGATACATAAATAATCACCGCTGTTAATATCAAAGGTCAGGTCGCTGATTACTATTTTACCCTCATATCCCATTTTTAAGTTTGAACAACTAATCAGTGGCATCAGCTTACCGCCTCCTTTAATATTTTGCAGTTTTTTTCCATAAGAGAAATATAAGATTCTCCCTTGTTAAACATATCCTTTGTAACATTGTGACAGGAATACAAAGTACCAACTTTTGCATTTGAATCTTCACGAATTATATTTGGAAAGCTATCGGAAGAAAAATCGCACTTAAAAACAACAGGTATGTTATTTTCATTTACATAATCAATAATCGTTGTGACTGTTTTAATTGAGGGCTGTGTTTGCGAGGAACAGCCTGAAAAAGCACTTAGATGCTGAAAATTATAGTGCTGTGTTAAATATAAGAAAGGAAATCTGTCAGCAATTACAAGGGTGTTGTTTTTTGCTTGATTACTGATCTGTTCCAATTTGTTATCAAGACTTTTTAATTCTATAATGTAATTATTACAGTTTTTACTGTAGTAATCTTCGTTTGATTTATCGGTGTTAATTATTTCCCTGGAAATAGCATTTACGATATTTATGGCATTTTTAGGAGAAGTCCAGATATGCTCGTCGTACTCCTGCTCTTCGTGATGATGCTCTTCCTCATCTGTTTCATTGTGATGATGTTCTTCTGATTCCAGTGCAGAATCATCCTCATACAAAGGATTTACATAATCAAAGCATCGAATCACCTTTACACTCGGATCAATATTTTCCAAGATACTCTCTACCCAGCTGTCAGATTCTCCGCCGTTATATATAAAAATATCCGCATTATTGATTTCAATAATATCCTGCGGAGAAAAATCAAAATCGTGCGGTTCACAACCGGGAGGGATAAGCAGAGAAACCGTTGCTTTATCTTTTGAAATTTCTGCAGCGAAATCATAGTAAGGGAAAATTGTTGATACAATGGAAAGTTTTTTTGATTTTTCAACAGTAATGTTATTACAAGAAGTTAATGGCAATATCACAAGTAATATTGATAAAATGAAAGCTATTAATCTTTTGATAATACCACCCTCTTTAAAATTGCTAAATGGGCGTACAAAATTTGTACGCCCACAAATAGTTATTTCAAATAAAATTACTGTGCTTTCTTGCTTTTTCTGTTCTGCCACATAACCCATAACGGACCTGCGATACAGATTGAAGAATAACAACCGGAAACCAAGCCGATAATCATTGGTAAAGCGAAAGCTTTTACAGAGTCAAGGCCGTAAATTGAAGCTACAACATAAACAATAACTACAGCAGAAATTGTTGTGATAGATGTAATGATTGTACGACGGATAACCTTAGTTGTTGCAAGGTTAAACACATCCTCAACCTTAGCCTTAGCACCTAAGTTCTTTCTCTCTTCACGGATACGGTCATATACAACAACTGTATCGTTCAGTGAGTAACCTAAGATCATCAATGCAACTGCAATAAAGCTTGAGTCAATCGGTAATCTGAAGATTACATAGAAGAAGTAGATGATTGCAACGTCGTGAAGCAAAGCAACTACGCCGAAAGTACCTGCAGATAAACCGCCGATTTTCTTAAATCTCAGTGTTACATAAATTACCATCAAGATACTTGCGATTGCAACAGCGCACAGACACTTCAAAAAGAAGTTAAGTCCCATTGAGGCATCAACAGAGCTTTCCTGTAGGCTGACAAAATTGTTATCCTTGTATGCCTTCTGAATATCCTTTGTGATATTGTCAAAGACAGCTGAATCAGCCTCAGCTCCTGTGAACTGAATGTTAATCATATTTACATTTTTATTATCAACAATACCTGTTGAAGCTGAAACAGTAATGTTTGCATCTTTAACATTGTCTGCAACGATAGCCTCGATGTCATCAACATTAACCTCACCTGTGTAGCTATACTTCAGCATAGAACCACCGGAGAACTGGATATCAAGTGTTGTACCAAAGATGCAGTTGCAGATTATACCGATAAGAATAATCGCAATAGAAATGCAGAAGAAAATTTTGCTTTTCTTAATAAAGTCGATTGGTGGCTTTCCGCGTACCAATAACTTTTCTTCATAAGTCTTTTTTACAATATTACTTGCCATCTTTAGCACCTCCAAACAACCATTTATGACGAGCCCACTTGTAGCCGGCTACTGAACGAAGCATTACACGGCTTAGAGCAACGCCCATAATAAAGTTTGAAATTACACCAACAAGCAGTGTATAACCGAATGCGTAAATTGTACCTGTTGTTGACTGGCCAAAGATAATTGAAAGGATGTTACTTGGACCAAATACAAGAAGCAGAATAATTGCAACGATGATAATTGTCATATTACCGTCGATGATAGCAGTCAGAGAGCTCTTAGTACCGCGATCCAAAGCACCGTCAAGTGTACGTCCTGATCTCATTTCCTCAATGATACGCTCAGAAGTGATTACGTTTGCGTCAACACCCATACCGATTGAAAGGATAAGACCAGCAATACCCGGTAGTGTCATTGTAAATGAAGCGAATACAGGGAAATAACCCGAAACTGACGCTACTGTAATACCTAACTGACCTAACAGAGCAATTACAGCGATTAAGCCCGGCAGACGATACATAACAATCATAAATATTGCAATAATAATTAATGCGATAACACCTGCAAAAGCCATTGCATAAAGTGAGTTTTCACCCAGTGTAGCTGAAATTGAGCCGTGTGATACCTCTTCTAACTGGAACGGCAACGCACCTGCGTTGATTTTTTCAGCAAGGGCACGAGCCTCTTCTGCTGTAAAATCACCTGTGATCTGTGCCTTACCGCCGCTGATTTTCTCCTGAATATTAGGAGCAGACAACATTACGTCATCCATCCAGATTGAAACAACTTTACCTACGTTATTGCCTGTAATTTCCTCAAATAGCTTAGCGCCTTCGTTGTTAAACTCAAGAGAAATTACATATCCGCCTGTTTCCTGGTCTAAACCTTCAACAGCTTTCTTAACGTGCTTACCTTCAAGCTCATAAGCATTAGCTGTTTCTCCGTCGGGCTCTTTGTAAACAGGTTCACCGTCTGATCCTGTTTCAACGGACTTGTAGCTGTTTCCCGGTCTGAAAGTAAGTTTCGCTGTTGAACTGATTTCGCTCAGAGCGCTTTCAACGTCAAAGTCTTTCTCGTCAGCTTTCCATGGGAAACGTACAATAATGTAGTCATTATTGTAGTCAGCATAAAGCTCGTAATCTGTAATACCTGTGGATACCATACGTGTTTCGATAATAGATTTCGCTGAATCTAAATCTGTATCAGAAGCATCTACTCCGCCAGCCGGTCTGAAAGTAGCTTCGACACCGCCTCTGATATCTGTACCCCAACGAATATCATCAATGCCTTTAAGTACTGTTACTTCATTATCACCTACATAGTAGGAAACGCCAAAAACAGCTGTGTATGAGAATAACAGAATTAAGATAGCAACAATGAAAAACATTGGTCTTGGAATTCTTTTCATACTATGGGACCTCCCAATTTAATATATCTGCCGTACATAAAGCAAAAATAACTCTGCTACGATTTCTATGTACAGACGTAACAGCTGTCTCTTATACACATCTCCGAGCCCACGAGACGTAGAGGAATCT
>CAMFQG010000081.1 GCA_945980035.1 uncultured Clostridia bacterium | reverse complement strand
GTATTTTGTATATGCAGAAAAAGTATCAGGTCCTGAAATCGTCGGGCTATATGAATGAGTGGGTAAAGTATGAAGCTATTTAAAAATATTAAATTTCAGAAATTTCTGTACATATGTTTATCTCTGCTGTTAGCCTTCTGCCTTGTGGGGGTGTCTGTTTTTACACTGCTGACTTGCACAATTTTCAATCAGAGCTACTTGGGCGAGGTCTTGAACAATTCAGAATATTATGTTGATTTGTGCGATGAAATCCAAGGAGATTTGGTTGACATCGGCAATGCAAGCGGTCTTAATAAAAAATTCTTTGATGATTTTGTTGATGAGGTAATGGTAAGAGAAAATGTCCAAAATTATTTGGATATGTTCTACAGCGGACAGAAACCTACGGTAGATACAAAAAACTTTGAAAGAAACTTGCGTTCAGCTATCGAAAAATATGAAGTAAAGCAGGGCATTAACCCCGAGAATGTGTCGGAAGAAAGCATAGATTACTTTGTAAAAGAAGCCGCAAAGATATATAGCAAGAATATAAAAATTACCTATTTTGATGCTATTCAAAAAGACTTTATGAAATGGTCAAAAAGAATACTGATATTTGATTTGATTTTTGCGGTGTTGGGCATCGGATTGGCTGTTGTGATATTTTTGACACAGAAGTGGAAGCACAAGGCAATACGGTATTTTTACTACTCAACAGCGGCTACGGGGTTGTTTTTGATTATTATCCCTATAGCAGTGTACTTTAGCAATATAATAAGCAAAATTGCAATTCTATCGCGTTCACTGAATGATATGTATATATCCTGTCTAAACAATATCTTTATGAATGTTTCCATTATTGCAGTGATATTTTTGATTATTTCCGCTGTATTGATAGTGATACACAATCATTTACGCAAGAAAACAACTTAATCCATACGGGTTGATTTTAATATTTAACAAAAAAATTACATTTATTTGTATAATTTTACTATAGTTTTTGATATTTGCCTGTGCTATAATTTAATAGTATTGGTATATTATAAGGAGGAATTTAAAATGAAAATTTCAAAGAAAGTTATTTGTACAGCTATGGCTGTTCTTATGGCTCTTTCTGCTTTATCAGTAGGCGGATTTACTGCATCAGCCGCTTCTGTTAAAGCACCGAAGAAGGTTGAGGCAAAGAACATAGTAAACGGTATCAAGATTACTTGGTCAAAGGTTTCTAAGGCTGACAGCTACAAGGTTTACCGTGGCAGCAAGAAGATTGCTACTACAAAGTCAACCGCTTATACAGACGCTGTTGTTAAGGCAGGCAAGAACTATGTTTACAAGGTAAAGGCTGTTGACGGCAAAAAAGTAAGCTCAGCTAAAAGCGCAAAGAAAATCACAAGAATTAATATGATGCTGTTCTCTGATATTAAGAACGTAACAAACGGCGTTAAGCTTACTTGGAGTGGCAGAAAAGGCGCTGACAAATATGTTCTTTACAGAAAAACTACAGGCTCATATAAGAAAATTGCTTCTACAACAGCAAAATCTTATACAGACAAAAACGTAGTTTCCGGCACAAAATATACATACAAGTTAACAGCAGTTGCTTCTAAAACAAAATCAGAAGCATATAGAAGAGTTGAATCCTTTGTTGCTCTTGACCCTGTAAGCGCAGTTACTGCTCGTCAGAATTTGTCAATGGACGGAATAACTCTAAACTGGTCATCAGTTAAGGGCGCAACCTCATACGCAGTTTACAGACAGAAATGCACAGAAGACGGCTACAAGAAGATTGCTACAGTAAAGGGTACAACCTACAACGATAAGTCAGCTGCTGCAAACAACCCAACTGCTTACGGTTACACAGTAGTTGCTGTTAAGAGCTCCTGCGAGTCTGCAAAGACTACAATGAGACTTGCACCATATGTACCAAAGGACGGTGGCGACAACCGTTACTACTATGACAACAAGCACGATGCACACGTTAAGCTGTACTTCAACACAGGTGATGTTTATGCAGAGGGCAAGGCTCTTGCAGACTTCCTAAGCTTAGGCGGTATGTATGAGGAAGAGATTACTGACGGTGCTGATGTAATTGCTCTTGAAAACTCTGTAATTACTGCTAAAAAGGCAGGTACAGCAGTTGTTAAGATTACATTAAGCGACGCAGCAATGAACCTTGTTAACGGTCTTGCTAACAACGGAGTTACTGCTCTTTCAAATAACACAGTTTATCTTGAAATCACAGTAAAATAAGTTTACAACAAATTTTGGCGGATGCACACGCATCCGCCTTTTTGTGTATGTCACTTAATGTATGGTAAAATATTACTTAATTTAATATAGACAGGTTGTGAGATTTTGAAAAAGCTAAATAAATTTTTGTGTACTACATTATCTTTAATTTTGCTTGCAGGTTGCCTTTCTGTGGGATTTACTGCAAACGCTCTTTCCGCACCAAAACTTCGCTCTGTAAAAAACAGCAGTATAGGTGTGTTGCTTGATTGGCAGCAGGTTGATAGCGCTGAGGGATATTACATATACCGCAAAACTGCAAAGACAAAATTTGCATTGATAGGTGAATCGGATATAAACTCATTTATTGATATGAAGGCAAAGTCAAACACAAAGTATTTTTATGCCGTAAAATCCTTTGACGGGAAATCAAAGTCAAAGTACAGCAACACAAAAAATGTCCTCTGTGTTTCAACTCCAAAGGTAACAGTAAATAATGTTGCCTCAGGCATAAAGGTCAGCTGGAAAAAGGTAAAGGGTGCAACCTCTTACCGTGTTGCTATGAAAAAAACCACAGCAAAGAAATACAAAACTGCCTACAAGGGCAAAGCTCTAAGCTTTGTTGATGACAATGTAGATAAAGGCGCAACATACAGCATTAAGGTTAAGGCGGTAACAAACAAGACTTCAGGTAGCTACAGCGAGCCTGTAACAATAATGTTTTTAGAACAGCCTAACCTTCACGCAGAGGAATATCTGGATATGGACGGTATTACCCTTGAATGGAAAAAGGTCAAGGGCGCACAAGGCTACCGCATATACCGTTCCCTGAAAAAGGAAAACAACTTTAAGCATATAAAGACAATTACAGACGGAAAAGCGGAAATATATGTTGACGGCACCTGCGTCAGCATCAATTCCTATAAGTATTACATAGTGGCTTATAACGGTGCAAGTAAGTCTGCAAAGAGTAATGTTGACAGCGACGTTTTCGGCTATTTTGAAGATGAGGACACACCGCTGTACCTTACTATTTCAAAGGGCGAGGTTTACAAGGATATTTACAAAAAGATTTGTGAGTATTCTGCTGAAACCTTAATCAGCTGGAAATCCTCAGACAGCAACACCGTAGCTGTATCTGACGTTGGCGTAATTACAGGCGTAAAACGCGGTAAAGCTACCCTCACTGCAAAGGGAACATATAACGGCAAGGTTAGACACGTGTATATTATTGTAACGGTTGAATAATATGCTGAAGGACTGTAAAATCGTTAAAGCAGAGCCTTATGACGCAGAGGAAATTCTTAACCTATACGGCACTCACTTAGGCGGTCCTGCCGGCTGGAGCCGGGAGTATCCAAACAAAGATACTGTCAATTTTGATTTGCAGAGAAATGCTCTCTTTGTAATGAAAAACTCCCAAAATGAAATAATCGCCACTATAACCATAGACAGTGACGATGTTGTAGAAAATTTAGAGTGCTGGAGCAAAACCCTTGTGCCTTCTGCAGAGCTTTCAAGGCTTTGCGTAAGAGAAGATATGAAAAACAAGGGAATAGCACGGATGATGATGGAGCATACCTTTAGTTACCTTAAAGGCAGAGGATATAAAAGCGTTCATATTTTAGTGAGAACAGGGCATATTGTTGCATTGAAATCGTACTCGCACCTGAATTATAAAGAGGTGGGGGAGTGCCATATGTTTGGAAATAATTATCATTGCTTTGAAAAAGAGCTGTAAAAATTTAATAGCAGTAAAACAAAAAGAGATAGATTGGAGTTCAATCTATCTCTTTTGTGTTGTTTAGATTATAGGATCTTGATTCAAATCCTCAGGGAAGAATCCCTTATCATTAAGATAATTCCAAGCGGAATTATAGCTTACACTGCAACCGCCATACAAGGCTGTTCCTGTGTAGTCCTGATAATAAGTTCTGTATAGGCCGTTTGCGTCTTGATAGCGGAGATACGGTCTTGCAACAACATTCTGTTGTTTTGCACTCTTTATCTCAGCGTCGGATTTACCGCTTGTATCGTAGGAAACTATCATAGAATAAACTCTGTAGTTATCAAAGTTTTTGTGGTCAAGTATGGAGGTGTTTTTGTATCCGCCTACTCTGCTGGTACAATCTACATTCATTACAAAGCTATAATCATTTCCTGTATCAACGCCGTTAACATTTGAATCGCAGTACTCAAGCTTTTTGCCGTTTGCAAGCTTACTGCTTGCAGTTGTTTCCTTTGCAACTACATATCCGTAACGGAGTGGCTGTTTAGTCGCAAAGCCTGTATATGTTTTCTTGAATAGAGTGCTTGACTGTAATAAAACGTCCTCTTTTATACAGGTGATGAATCTTAGTCCGTCATCAGTGAAGTGAGGGGTGCTTCCTGTTCCGTCAGGATAGTTTTCGTCCTGATGTTCATAACGAATTTGAACGCCCAATAAATCAAAGCCTCCAAATACTGTTTTGCTTACTGAATCGGAAGGACTGTTTACAGAATCTACTGTGTTTTTATCCTCAGCATCCTGGTTGACAGTTCCCACATCTATCCAGTGAGCATAAATGTCGGTTTCGGTGGTATATGCTTTGTTGTTCCATTGAATTGCGTTTGAGTCGGTATTATTATCCTTATCCTCATACCAACCCTTAAAGATTTTTCCGTTGGTGGATTTTGGAACAGGAATGTCGTAGAAATACTGAATCTTGTTATTGCTGTCAAGGTGCAATATTTCGTAATCAAGGTTAAGATTTGACGCTTGTGATATATCAACACCCTTAGGATAATAAACCCTGTAAAGGTCAGCGTTAGGGTTGCCTACGGTAGAAACCGTATCGCTGTCATTAATATGGAATTTAACCTTGTATTCAAATCCAAATCTTGCATAAACAACACCGGGGGTTTGATGATCAGTATCTTTATTACTTGTAGAGTAATATGGTTCTATGGTAAAGCTGTGGTCGGATGTGGCAGAAAGCTTATTTCCGCTTTTATCATACCAACCTAAGAATTTGTAGCCTGCCTTTTCCTGTTGTGAAGCTTTTACTACGTTGTTAAATGCGGAAGTGAATGTAAACTCATCGGTGAAATCAATATTGCTGTCGCCACTGTAGATTGTGCCGTTATCATCAGTAACGTCCATAGTGTGACCTGTGAGCGCCACCTGTCCGCCTACTCCGCTGTTGATAAAGGAACCGTCAAGCTGTTCGGTCTGGGCGATTACAGAGGTTTTATACTCCCAGTTAGCAACAAGTACGCCACCGCCGTAGGCATTTACTCTGCCTTCGTATATACCATCGGAGATTATGAAATCTACATCTCTTGCTTTTTCTAAAAATAATGATTCTACTTCTGTTGGTGTTAAACCCTTTGTTTCGTCTTCAGTTAGTTCCGGTTTAGTATAGTTTACTGTAGCATTACCTTTAAACAGCACCTTTTCATCCTCTGGAACAAGAGTTTTTTCGCCGGTATCTGTTTTCGGTAATTTATATATAGTACCGCCAACAAGCTCCCAGCCTTTGAAAACTACGTTTGGATTATCTTCCCACCACTGACAGGCGGTTGATGTATATGTACAGGTAGCCTTTTCGTAGAAACGAGCAATGTTTGCGTTACTGCCGATCCAGTCCATAGCATTCTCAGGTGTATATGAACCGCTGTGAACAGAATATTCTTTACCGCCTTTGGAGTTATAGATAATAGTATAAACCTCAGAATATACAAGCTCAACAACTACTCGACCGGAAACATTGGATTGACCGTAGGAATAGGTTATCAGTCCTGTTTCTTCATCTTGGGTTTCCGAGAAATAAACAGCATTATCCGTAGCGTTAATAGCCGTAGCCGGATAATATTTTCTTACGCCGCCAATGGTTATATAGGCACCAAGGAAGGTGTTTTGAATTTTATTACCTTGAGTGTCTGTTCTATATATTTCGTTTCCGTTTTCGTCAGTAGTAGTAGAATATCTTGGGGTAACGTCTAAAGTAAAGGTTGAGTTTTCGTCAACCATTATTGATTTAGCAGGTTCGCCTGACTTTAGCTCAGAGGTCAACAAATTATCCTTATATACATAGTTAAGTACAGCGTCACCGCCTGTAAAGGAAACAGAAGACGCAGGATAGTAAAGGTCAAAATGAATACCGTCAAGGAGATTACCGTAGGTATTTTGTTTACTTGCATTACCTGGGTTATCTATATAATATTGATCGTTGTATTGGTTTGTACCTTTATATGCTGTAAAAGCAAATATTGAATCAGTCTGTCCCTCAGGCACATCATAATAGCTGTACATATCAGTATCATTTTCACCATATTTTTGCCATTCCAAGTTGCCTGAACACAGAATAGTAACATCCCATTTTTGTGAAAAAACAGTAGATTCTGTTGCACTAAAGTAGGTTGCGTTATTACCTACAAATCCGCCGCTTTTATCAAATGGCTTTGAATACACAGTTACCTTAACTGGTTCGCACCTATAGTTTGTACCATTTGTAACTCTTTCGTAGGATTTTTGAGCATCTTCTATTTCTTGAATTTGATCTTTAACGTCGGGATAGTACTCCTTATTTTCCTTTACCCATTCAACCATTTTCATAAACTGGTCGCTACCGTTTTTACTATCCTTTGACGGATCGACCGTTTGCTTAGGACCGATAACAAGTGCCATAATATCGGCACCATGCCTACCTCTGTGATAAAGATCCCACTTGTATTGGCTGTCGGCTTCGGTTTTTATATACTGATAAAGTGTACTTGCCTCGTCGGCATTTAATTCCGCCGCTTGATCCGGATCCATAATAACACTATTTCCATATGGGAAATGTCCGCCGCTACCGTTATTGCCGGCTGCCTTAAATAATTCCATTTTACTTTGAAATGCGGTAGTGTTCCAATAGGGTACATCGCTTTGATTTGGCTGATAATAAAAGTTAGATGGTATTGTCGGAGTTTCAAAACTACCGTTTTGCAGATTATTGTATTCTGTTACTACCTCACCGTGTTTTTCAACGAAAAAGCTTACGTCATCTACAAGTATTTCACCGCTGTAGGAAAGCAGGGAATAGGTAATAGACGGGGAGTTTTTGACCAATGTGAAAGGGGTTGTAGCAGGATTGCTGATAGTTTTCCAATCTCCTGGATTTGTTCTTGCTAAAACTACTGTCCATTTCTCTGTAAAGTACATTGTTGGGGTTAAGCTGAAGTGCTCTGTTGGCACTTTACCGTTAATGTAATTTTGGACTTTAAAATTACCATTTTCGTCAAATGGCTTTGAATATACAATAACCTGATACTGACCGTCGGCAGGAATGTTTTTAGTTACTTTCTTGTTAGTTTTTAACCAAGAAATCATTTGTCGGAATTGGTCGGGATTGCCGGTAGGCTCAGAAGTGCCTAAAATAAGAGCAACAACGTCATCTTTTGTTGTGCTTTTAAAGTTAAATTCCCAGTTAAAGGTAGAGCCTTGTAGAAAGTCAGAACCGTCGGATTTTGTTACAGACTGATATACTGCGTTCTCAGTAGATGTTAATTTTAGAGCAGCGGAAGGGGTGGTTGAATCGGCAGGGGTTATACCTGCTCCGCTTTCCACCGTAATAACACCGCTTGAATTAATCCAAGAGTCACTACTACTCTCAAAATCAGGATTGCTCAAAGCATTTACAGTATTGGTAGTACCGGTTGCACTGTAAACTATGGGGAGTGATGAAGTTATAATCGTAATAACAAGAGTAAGTGCAAGGAACATTTTAAGGTAAACTGAACTTTTTGAAAACTTAAATTTAATTTTCATTAAGGCTCTCTCCTCTCTGAATTTTGGCATATCTACAATAAAAGTTATATTTTAATTAACAGGGGATAATATCGTAAATTCTACGGCTACCACCCCAAGATACAA
>CAMFQG010000080.1 GCA_945980035.1 uncultured Clostridia bacterium | reverse complement strand
AAATTTTTTCATTTTTCTATTGACTTTTAATAGTTAGTCTATCAAACAAAAAAATACCCCTGCGAACTTCACAGGGGATTGGCCTACCCGACCGGATTTGAACCGGTGATCTACAGAGTCGGAGTCTGTTGCATTATCCAACTGTGCTACGGATAGATTTATTCACTTAATTCTTCCCACAAGGCATAGAGGCTTTCCTGTTCTGCCTGTATTTGTTCAAGCTCTTGTGTTAACTCCATAAGCTTTGCGTAGTCTGAGGTTACTGAATCTTGCTTCAGCATATCGTTGAGCTGTGCAATTTTCTCGTCAAGCTCCTCGATTTTTGCTTCTGTTTTCTTTAAGTCGTTTTTACGTTTACGCTCTTTTGCCTGTTCTAACTTTTGCTGTTTATAGTCGTTAGAACCAGCTGATTGCTTTTTCTCTACAACTCCGTTTGTAATTCTTGAGTTTTCAAAGCTTTTGTTCTTTTCCAAATAGTAGTCGTAGTTTCCAAGATATTCTACCATACCCTTTTGTGTAAGGTCAAGTATTCTTGTTGCCAGCTTGTTCACAAAATATCTGTCGTGGCTTATTATCAGCATAGTACCCTCGTATTCAGATAAAGTTTTTTCAAGCTGTTCCCTTGATGCGCTGTCAAGGTGGTTTGTAGGCTCGTCAAGAAGTAAAAAGTTATTCTTGCCAAGCATAAGCTTCAGCAAGCTTACTCTTGCCCTTTCTCCGCCACTCATTTGGCTCAGTGGGACAAAAACTCTATCTCCTGAGAAAAGAAAACTTCCCAAAGCTGTACGCACCTGTGTTTCGGCCATATTAGGAAAACAGTCCCAAATCTCGTCCATAGCGGTTTTGCTTAAATCAAGGTTGTTTTGCATCTGGTCAAAGTATCCCACATCAACCTGTGCGCCAAAATCGATACTTCCGCTGTCGGGAGCAATTTTACCCAACAGCATATTAAAAAGTGTAGTCTTTCCGCAACCGTTTTCACCTATAATAAATACTCTTTCATTTCTTTTGATATGTAAATCAACATTTTGAAACAGCATTCTGTCAAAGCTTTTTGACAGGTTACTGCACATCAGAACATCGTTACCGCTTGTTTGTTTCGGCACAAAGCTCATACGCATTGTTTTCAGCTGGCTGTCAGGGGCTACAAGCTGTGCCTTAATTCTGTCAGCTTCCTTTTGCTTGCTGGCTGCGGTGATAAAATTCCGCTCACGTCCCCAACGCTTTTGTTGTTCAACAATGCCCTCTATACGCTTGATTTCCTTTAAGTCGTTTTCATACTTATTTTTAAGACTTTCAATATATGCCTTTTTCTTGTTTTTAAACTCTGTATAATTTCCCTTATACATCATTATTTTTTCGTGTTCAAGCTCTATAGTCTTGTTGGTGACATTGTCAAGAAAATATCTGTCGTGACTAATTATCAGCATGGAGCCTTTAAAGTCCTTGATAAATCCCTCAAGCCAGTTAACCGCTTTTATGTCAAGGTGATTGGTAGGCTCGTCAAGCAACAGCATATTTGAATTGGACAGCAACAGCTTTAATAAGCTGAGCTTTGAACGCTGACCGCCTGACAGCTTGCTTGTAGGCATATCAAAATATTGTTCGTCAAATCCAAACCCAAGCAATGCAGAACGTGTACGGCTTTTGTATGTAAGACCTCCAAGCCTTTGATACTCCTCGATTAACCGTGTTTGTTTTTCAATATCCTCTTTTGAGGGCATAGGCGAGGAAGCTACAATGTGATTCTGTGCTTCCATTTCTTTTTCTATTTCCATAAGATAGTCGAAAACAGAAATTAACTCCTCATATACACTGCGGTTGTTTTGGCTGCAGGCGTGTTGTTCCATATATCCCACAACCGTATCGGAGGAGGTGAAAACCTGACCGCTGTCAGGAGAAAGCTCTTTTTTGATTATTTTAAAAAGCGTTGTTTTACCAACACCGTTTGCACCGATAAATCCCACCTTGTCACCTTTTTCAATTTCAAAGGTAACGTCTTGAAACAGATTTTGTTCCACAAAACTCATAGATAAATTATGAACGCTCAGTATCGGCAAAACAATCACTTCCTTCCATTTTAAATTCCGCTGTATAAAAAGATAAAGTTGATAACGTGGGTGAGAATTACACAGCTGTATAAAATTACCCCTGTGTAAATAACAAAGTTTGTAAACTTGTTTTGTTCCATTTTAAATATTTTATAGAACAGCCAAATAATAATTGACAAAGCAAGTGGCAGAACACATTTTACAAAAAATCCCACAAGAGGATAATCCATAATCCAGGACATTAAGGGGTTAGCCTCGTAAAAATAGCCTGTGTCAATAAGCACCTGTGTGCAAAACCAATCGCCCACGTTCAGAAAGTAAAGGAACATAAGCTTTGCGCCGAAGGGATATTGACGCGGAGTCTCATATTCTTTAAAATTTAAAACTATTTCAGACATAAAAACACCTCACAGGTATATTATTGCCTGTGGGATGTGTTTTTATTAAGCTTTTTTCCATGCTTTAGGCATAAACATAAGTAAAAGCGGATATAGCTCAAGTCTGCCTGCAATCATATCAAAGCACAGCACAAGCTTGGAGAACGTGCTGAAAATACTGTAGTTGCCTGCTGCTCCTACCTTTGAAAATCCGGGACCTACGTTGTTGAGAGTTGCAAGCACCGAGGTGAAGTTGGTAGTAAAATCATGGCCGTCTAAGGATACTAACAACACGCTTGTTAATGTGATAGCAATATATACTATAAGATAAACGCTGACGCTTCTTGTGGTATCGTGGGTGATTTTTTTGCCGTCCATCTTTATTGAATGTACGGAATGGGGATGGATTATCAGAAGAAATTGTTTTTTAACCTCTTTTGCTAAAATCATCATTCTGGAGATTTTAAGTCCGCCTCCTGTACTTCCTGCACAAGCACCGATACAGGTGAGCATAATAATTATAACCTTGCTGAATTCAGGCCACTTGTCAGTGTTGTCAATGGCAAAGCCTGTTGTGGATATAATTGAAGTAACATAAAAGAAGCTTTGATGAACAGAGTCGAAAAAGTTTCCGTAGATTTTCATAATGTTAACAGCAACTGCAATGGTGGAAACTGCAACAATTCCCAAATACACCCAAATTTCCGTTATTCTGAATGCCTTGCCGAACTTTCTTGCTATAATCAAAATGTAAAATGCAAAGTTTATTCCAAACAGCATCATAAATACAGCAATTACACCCTGTAAATAGTAGCTGTTAAAATATCCGATTGAGTTGTTGTAGGATGCAAATCCGCCTGTACCTGCTGTTGAAAACGCAGTGGTAACAGCGTCAAAGAAATACATACCGCCACACATTAGAAGTATTACTTCTGCAACAGTCAGACCAATGTAAATAGAATATAAAAGCACTGCATATTTTCTGATGCTCGGAAAAGACTTATCAACCTCAGGGCCGGGAGATTCAGCTTTCATCAAGTTAATGTTCTGTGCTCCCCCTAACTTTGGAATAAGAGCAAGGAGGAAAACGATTACTCCCATACCGCCCAACCAGTGACTGAAGCTTCGCCAAAACAGCATACAGTTGTCAAGCTGTTCAATGTCTGTAAGAATAGTGGCACCGGTGGTAGTAAAGCCGGAAACTATCTCGAAAAAGGAATCAACAAACGAGGGGATAGTTTTGCTTAAATAGAAAGGTAACGCTCCCATAAGGGACAGAACAATCCAGCTGAGAGCAGTAGCGGCAAAGCCTTCCTTGCGGTACATATTGGTGTTTTTAGGTTTAACCAATACAATAGGCAAGCCTAAAACTATCAGTGCCAAACCTATAAGCAGAAAGTATATATAATTTTGTTCATGATACCAAAGACCGACTAATGTTGAGCCTTGCATAGCAAGACCTTCAATAATAAGTACCCAGCCTAAGATATATAGAATAATCCTTTTGTTCATAGCAGAATATCCTTTAAATCGGAAAGCCCCTTTTGTTTTGTAACGACAATAACAGTGTCGTTCAGTTCAATAGTATCTGTACCGTTAGGGATTATAATTTTGCCGTGACGGTTAATACAGGCTATCAGTAAATCGGGTTTTAACTCAAGCATAGAAAGGGGAACGCCTACAACCATACATTCCTCCCTGACTCTGAATTCAAGAGCCTCTGCCTGTTCTCCGAAAAGACTGTAAGAGGTTTCGATATTACTGCCTACGGAGTTTTGCATACCCTTTACATACTTAACAATATTATCACCGGTTAAAAACTTTGGATGAATAATTGTGTCAAGAGGCAGGCTGTCTATAATCTTTCTAAAGCTGAAATTATTTATTTCCGTAACAACCTTTGCGTCAGGGTTAACTTCTTTTGCGAACAGTGACATAATTATATTTTCCTCGTCACTGTTCATAAGAGTAACAACCGCATCGGTGTGTTCGATACCCTCGGAAATCAAAAAATCCTGATCCATACCGTTGCCGTGAATAATCAACGCATTGTCAAGACCTTCGCTGAGTATCTCACAGCGACTCATATTTCTCTCTACAATTTTTACCTTTGCTCCTGTTTCACCCAAGCTTTTGGCAAGATAGTATGAAATTCTGCCACCGCCTAAAATCATTATATTTTGACAGCTGTGGGGATTTACATTCAGCTTTTTAAGGAGCTTCATTGTGGATTTTGCAGAGCCCACAACAGAAATAATATCTCCCGGTAAAATTTCAAAGTCACCGTTTGGAATAAAGCACTGCCTATCTCTTTCAACAAGGCAAATTCTAACGCCGTTTTTCAGCAGGTCTGCCTTTTCGACGATTTTTTTATTGGCAAGGGGAGAGTTATCCCTTATTCTGAACTTAATCAGGTCAACAAAGCCTTTGGCAAATGTGTCTATTTCAATAGCGCCTGAATATTTTAAAAGTCTTGCTATTTCTCTGGCACAGGTTTGCTCCGGATTGATGGCCATTGACAGCTTTAATTCGTCCTTTAATCTTGGAATATCCTTTGTGTATTCGGGGTTTCTGACTCTGGCGATAGTCCTTTTAACGCCTGCGTTTTTGGCAATCAAACAGGTGTAAAGGTTGAGCTCGTCTGCCTCAGTAACGGCAATAATCAAATCACAGTATTTTATTCCTGCTTCATCTAAGATGTTAAAGGTTGCACCGTTGCCCTTGATTGTCATAACATTGTGGCTTTCTTCGATTTTTTCAAGAGCTCTTGAACTTATGTCAATAGCCGTAATGTTATGTCATTCTCTGCTTAATTGTTTTGTAATTGTGCGTCCTACTCGTCCGCATCCGACAATTATAATATCCATAGAAACCTCGTGAAATGGTTAAATAAAATACAGTTAATTTTACTATGTTTGCATTATAAAATCAATATATTTATAAATCGCCTGTTTTATACAGACGATTTTGTTATCAGTTTTGGTGTTCAGGGATAACTGCAAAAAACAGTAAATCCTCAACTTCGCTTGTGTTGATTAGGCTGTGGCTGTGCCCCATAGGACAGTAGTGACAGAAGCCTGCTTTTAGGTAATCTACATCATTGTCATAAAGGCACTTGCCCTCTCCTGACAGTATATAGATAATCTCGCTGTTTTTATCGTGAGTGTGCATACCGATTGACGCTAAGGGTTCAAGCTTTCCCATCATAATTTTATTGTTGTTGTCAACGAACATATTTGCAATAAAGCTTTTCTCTCCGCCGCGAAAGTTTGGTATTACAGTAGCTTCTAAGCTTTCAAAATCAATAATCATAGTAATCCTCGTTTTAAATGTATTTGAATTATTTGCAGCCGTCACAGTTTTTGCATCTGCGATTTTTGTATTTTCTCTTAATTGCCTCAAAGGTTTCCACAGACAGTACGTGTTCAATTTTACAGGCGTCGCTTGACGCAATTTCCTCAGGCACGCCTAAATCCTGCAACCATTGAGTAATGAATATGTGACGTTCATACATTTTCTGAGCTATTTTATCTCCCTCTTGGGTAAGAGTAATATAACCGTCAGTATCCATTAATATGTAACCGTTTTCACGTAGTTTTTTCATAGCGACGCTTACGCTTGGTTTGCTGACTTTCATATAATTCACTATATCGATAGAACGAACAACAGGATTCTTTTGGCTGAGTATCAGTATTTTTTCAAGATAATCTTCAGATGATTCTTTAATTTGCATATTAAATACCCCTTGAATACAATATTTACATATTATACATATTACCACAATAAAATATATATTTCAATTTAAACTTGATAAATATATTAAAATGTTATAGAATGTTATTAAAATAATTGCCGAAATAATTTGGCGGTTGTTATTTTTGAAAGGATGATTATTATGGGAAATCCAATTGTAACATTTGAATTAAATAACGGAAAAACAATTAAAGCGGAATTGTATCCTGAAATTGCACCAAATTCTGTTAATAACTTTATCAGTTTGATTAACAAGGGATATTATGACGGATTGACATTCCACAGGGTAATTTACGGATTTATGATTCAGGGAGGCTGTCCTGAGGGAACAGGTATGGGCGGTCCGGGATATTCAATCAAGGGCGAGTTTGCTCAGAACGGTTTTGAAAACAACCTGAAGCATACTGAGGGTGTGTTGTCTATGGCACGTTCAATGATGCCAGACAGTGCCGGTTCACAGTTTTTTATTATGCACAAAAATGCCCCTCACCTTGACGGCCAGTATGCAGCTTTCGGTAAGGTTATTGAGGGCATGGACGTTGTTGACGAAATTGCTCAGTGCGATACTGACTTTTCCGACAAGCCTCTTGATGACCAGATTATGACAAAGGTTACTGTAGAAACATTCGGTGTAGAATATCCGGAGCCGGAAAAGGTATAGGAGGTTAATATGAAAGTATTACTGACAGGCGGTGCAGGTTACATAGGTTCACATACCTGTATCGAGCTTATAAACGCAGGACACTCACCTGTAATCGCGGATAACTTTGACAATAGCTGTCCTGAGGCAGTAAAACGAGTTGAGGAGCTTACTAACACCAAAATTCCTCTGTATGAGATTGATGTTTGCGATAAAGATGCTGTGGATAAAATGTTTGCAGAAAATGACTTTGACGCAGTAATTCACTTTGCAGGCTTAAAGGCAGTAGGCGAGAGCTGTCAGATTCCTTTAAGATACTACAGAAATAACATTGACTCAACATTAGTATTGATTGAGGTAATGGAAAAGTACAAGGTGAACAATTTTGTATTCAGCTCTTCTGCAACCGTTTACGGTGTTCCTGAAACTGTACCACTTGTTGAGGGTATGCCTACAGGCTGTACAAATCCTTACGGTTGGACAAAGCTTATGAACGAACAGATTTTAACCGACTGTGCGAAAGCTAACGAAAATCTTTCCGTTGTACTGTTAAGATATTTCAATCCTATAGGTGCTCACGAAAGCGGAAGAATCGGCGAAAATCCAAACGGTATTCCTAACAATTTAATGCCTTACATTACTCAGACGGCGGCAGGAAAGCTAAAGGAGCTTGGAGTGTTCGGAAACGATTACCCAACACCTGACGGCACAGGTGTTCGTGACTATATCCACGTTGTTGACCTTGCAAAGGCTCACGTAAAGGCTATTGACTATGCCGCAGACCATAAGGGCACGGAAATTTTCAATATCGGAACAGGCGTAGGCTACAGCGTGCTTGATATTGTCAACACATTTATGAAGGTAAACGATTTGGTAATTCCTTATTCAATCAAGCCCCGCCGTCCCGGAGATGTTGCAGAGTGCTATGCCAATCCTGAAAAAGCATACAGGATGCTTGGCTGGAAGGCTGAGAAAAACCTTGAGGATATGTGCAGGGATAGCTGGAATTGGCAGAGCCACAACAAAAATGGTTACAATTAATTATTTTTCTTTATTGTAATTATACATTGATTTTACAATGTTGTTACAACAAATTTAATTGTTGTAATTTTAATTGACTTTGTTTTTCCTCTAAACTATAATTAGCACACCATTTGGATGATGTGTGAAAAAACGGAGGAAAGCAGTATGTTGCAAAAACATATTAAGGCGGTAAGCCTTGCGCTTGCTTTGTGCCTTGTTGCAGTAATGTTTATGATTGTAGCTTTAACAGGCTACGTAAATCTTGACGCCTCAAATCCTGTATCTCTGTTAGTGTTGCTTTTGTTTGTATCAGTAGCGATTGTACCGGTTTTTGCGGCTCACGAAAAACATGACTAATCAAAATTGCTCGCTTTAAAAAGGCGAGCAATTTTTTTGTTTGATAGACTAACTATTAAAAGTCAATAGAAAAATGAAAAAATTT
>CAMFQG010000079.1 GCA_945980035.1 uncultured Clostridia bacterium | reverse complement strand
GTGTGATGGAATTGGCAGACGTAGTGGACTCAAAATCCACCGGTAGCGATACCGTACCGGTTCGAGTCCGGTCACCGGCACCAAAGGATACCTAAATGGGTGTCCTTTTTATTTTGCTGTATATAACTTCATATATTTCTTAAAAGATATTGTAAAAAAAGTAAAAATTTGATACAATAGAAAAAATTTTGGAGTTGTGGTACTATGAAACAAAAACACTTAATCGACCTTGAATATATGACTAACGCTGAGCTTCAGCAAACCATTAGGCTTGCCGGAGTTATTAAGGATAAGCCCGATATTTACAAACACGCCTGCGACGGAAAAATTATGGCTACACTGTTTTACGAGCCATCCACGAGAACACAGATGTCCTTCCAGACAGCTATGTTAAGGCTCGGTGGCAGAACTATAGGCTTTGACGACCCTATGAATTCCTCTGTTGCTAAAGGTGAAAATATCAAGGACACAATTACTGTTATCAGCAGTTACTCAGATATTATTGCAATGCGTCATCCTGTGGAGGGTTCTGCAAAAGCAGCTTCCCATTACAGCAGTGTTCCGCTGATTAACTGCGGTGACGGCGGTCACTACCACCCTACTCAGACCTTGACAGATGTAGTTACATTAAGCTATGAAAAAGGCAGACTGAATAACCTAAAAATCGGTTTATGCGGTGATTTACTCAATGGTCGCACCGTACATTCTTTGATTAAGACAATGTGCCGTTTTGAAGGTAACAGTTTCGTGCTTATTTCCACAAAAGAATTATCCGTGCCACAATATATTAAAGATGTAATGGATAAATCAAATTGCAAGTACACTGAGGTTAACAACCTTAGAGATGCAATCAGCGATATTGACGTGCTATATATGACACGTATTCAGCGGGAGAGATTTACAAGCGAGGAAGAATACGAAAAGCAAAAGGGTATTTTTGTACTTGACAAAGAGAAATTAAGCCTTGCCAAAAAAGATATGATTATTCTTCATCCATTGCCGAGAGTTGACGAAATCGCTATTGAGGTTGACGACGATCCAAGAGCTTGTTACTTTAAACAAGCCGAGTACGGTATGTACGGTAGAATGGCACTGATACTTTTGCTGTTAAGAGAGGAAGACGCTTTTTCCTTTGAAACTGTTGACCCTGATTTTGACAAGGGCTTAAAGTGCAACAACGAAAAATGTATTAAAAATGTTCCCATGGAAAGTTATCTGCCTGACCTTACCTATGAAAAGGACGGACATACTTACTGCGATTATTGTGACCACTTAATAAAATAATTCTTATACAGAAAATTCCCGACAGAAAATGTCGGGAATTTTTTATACTTTTAGAAGCTTATTCAGATGTACGGAATAGATATACATTTCCTTGACTTCTAATCCGGTGCATTGCTCCATAGCATTTTTATAGAGCAAAAGCTGTTTGGAATAAAGGGCGGATAAAAGTGAAACATCCTTTACCCTATCCGTTTTATAGTCAACTATTACCAGACCGTCATTTTCTGCAAAGGCTAAATCAACTGCACCCTGCATAACTATCTTTTGTTCTTTCAAAGAATTATCAATATTCTCATCATATTCAGAAAGATTAATATTAACAGTAAATTGATATTCTCTGTAAAATTCTTCTGCATTGATTATTCTGTCAATAAGAGAGGTGTTTAAGAGCTCTGTTATTTTGGAAATATCAAGCATATCCTTTTGCTGAGGTGTTAAAAAGCCATTTTCAACAAGCCTTTCTGCCTCAATATTTACGCTTTCTCTTGCTTTTTCAATGTCACAATGCTCCATAAAGCAGTGAAATGCAGTGCCTATATCTGTACCCTTTGGAACGGTATCCTTAGCAAAGCTCGGTGTTTTAAGCACCTTATCGAAAGCTTGATTATTATGGGAAATCCCGGAGGCACTGACCTTTTGAGGTATAGTTTGCAAGGCTTCTAAAGGATGGCTAAAGTTCACCCTCTTAATAAATTTATCAAGAAAATCATAGTCGGGCAAATCTCTTGTAATTGAAATCTCTTCACTTTCACTTTGACTTACAGGCACAAAATCAGCAATATCGTCATTATTATATATATTAAATGACCAATCTGCTCCTGCATCCTCCTGTGGAATAATGCTTTTATCAATAGACTCTCTCCATTCAGTACAGGATGGATGCAACAGTCCGCAGGCTACTATCCAATCTGCAAAGCTATTGGAATTTTTAACTGCATATGGGGTAATCTTATTGTCGGTAATTTTGTTTGCGGCATTTTCAATAAGCTTCAGCGGTTCCTTATGGGACATTGTAACAATAAGATGTTCCTTTGCTCGAGTCATTGCAACATAGAGTATTCTCATTTCCTCGGAAATAAAGGAGTTTTTCATTTGAAGTATAACTGACTTACGCTGAATAGTGTCGTACTTGATAAAATCCTCTTTGTATCTGATACCAAGACCTGTGTCACAATCAAGTACCACATCTTTCTTTATATCCTCTAAATTAAACTTTGTATTTGCGCAACAGATAAAGCATATAGGAAATTCAAGTCCCTTACTGCTGTGGGCACTCATAACCTGAACTGCGTTTATATCACTTTCGTTACTTGAACCGATTGCATCTAAATCAACACCACGTTCCTGCAATCTGTCAATGAAATTGATAAAGGCAGAAAGACTTTTGTATCCCTCTTTACCAAAATCCCTTGCATATTTTTGCAGTAGCTTCAGATTGTCGCAATTATCTCCGTTTAATGCCATTACTACAGAATTATAATTAGTTACCTGCAAAATGATACCTATAAGCTTATCTACAGTAGTAGTTACGGACAGCTTTCTGAATCTTGCAATTTCATTAATAAAACGTGCTGATTTTTCCATTGTGTCACAGCTGTCCATAACAGCGTTATACAAACACATATGTCTTTTGTTAAGACGAACCTGTGTAATATCGTCTGCGTTAAAGCCATAGATCGGGCTCATAAGCACAGACATAACCGGAATATCCTGCAAAGGATTATCAATAACACGCAAAAGATTAAGCATTATTTTAATTTCATTTAGCTTGAAAAAGCTGTTTTTTTCGGAAGATACAGCTGGAATACCTCTTGATACAAGCTCGTTAACAAAGGTAATTCCACGTTTACTAAGGCCTTTGTCCGACCTAAATAGAATAGCAATATCTCCATAGGTAGCCTGTCTTTCAACACCCTTGTGAGATATTTTAATTTTATCTACATTAATCATTTGATATATCTTTTTTGCTACGTGTTTAGCTTCAAGCTGTACCTTAGTTTCATCTTCTTCAATATTGAGATCACCGCTGTCGATAATATCTACTTCCATTTGAGTTAAATTAGTTTCGGGATAAGATGCACCGCAAAACAGCTTTTCCTCATCGTTATACACTATACCGCCAACATCAGGTGACATAATATTTTTGAACACAAAATTACAGGCGTCTAATATACCGTCACGGCTTCTAAAATTCTTGTCAAGAATTATTTTAGCAGGATATTTTTCCTCGTTCTTAGAATAGAGGCTATATCTGTTTTTATAGTCAATGAAAATCTCAGGCTTTGCCTGTCTGAAACCATAGATACTCTGCTTAACATCACCAACCATAAACAAATTACTTTCATTTTTGCTTATTGACTTAAAAATTAGGTTTTGAACTTCGTTAATATCCTGAAATTCATCCACCATTATACAGTCAAATAATTGTGAAAGCTCCAAAGCAACGTCGGTATATTCAATGCCGTTATCTGTATATTTGCAGGTTAGTTTAATCATATTGTTTTCAATATCAGAGAAATCCAATATGTTCTTATCTCTCTTTAAATCAGTAAACTCTTTGTCAAAGAATTTAACACATTTAAACAGAGCGTCAATAGCAGGATAAAGCTTGTTATTTGTTTTTTCAATTTCACTGAGATTACAAGCAATTAATGGCTTCAGCTTTTTAAATTCCTCTAAATATGAATCCCTTACAGCCTTGACGGCAACTTTCATTGGGTCATCGGCAAGACCACGAAATACAGGGAATTTTGAGAAAGACACATTTATACTGCCTAAAAGCTTATCCCAATCATTAGCTTTTACTGCTTCTGTAGCTTTCTCAAGAATCTGCTTGTCGCTTTCTATCATATCTGTGATTTTCGGGATTTTATCAGCAGGAATTGAAGTTTCAATTTCAAGTGAAGCATAAATGCTGTTGAAAACCGACCATATAAAATCAAGGCTTTCCTTTGCATAATCCAGAATTGTTTTTATGTATAGAGAAGTAGCTACAGGAGTTTTTTCTGTATCATAAGCTTTCAGAGCATCATCAAGCCATTTATCCATAAAAGGAATTGTCACAAGGAATCTATGTATCTTTAAAATACTGTCCCTTAGTTTGAAGTCATTTTTATAATCGCAAAGACAGCCAACTAAGCTTTTGAAATCCTCTGAGTTTTCATTATAAAAATGCTCAATAGTGTAATCAAGTGCCTTGTTCTTAATTAATTCAAGCTCTTTTTCATTGGCGATTTTAAAGTCATTTGCAATGTCAAGCTTATAAAAATACTGACGAACAAGCTCGGTGCAAAAGCCGTCAATGGTAGAAATCTTTGCACTGTACAATAGCTGTTTTTGACGTAAAAGGTAATTGTTGTATGGGTCTTTTTTAAGAAGTTTATTCAGAGCATCGTCAATACGCTCACGCATTTCCTTGCTGGCGGCACGTGTAAAGGTAACGATTAACATTCTGTCAACTGAAATAGGGTTTTCTTTATCGGTTATTATGTCAATAACTCTCTGAACAAGAACAGCCGTTTTTCCTGAGCCTGCTGCTGCAGAAACAAGCACAGAGCCTTTACGGGCGTTAATGGCGTTTTGTTGATTTTCAGTCCATTTTACTTCACTCATTTATTATCCTCCTTCCCCATTTCCTCGTAAACCTCTTGAGGGTTTAAGTTTTCTTTAAATCTGTATTTGTCACCGTATTTAAAACAGCACACGCTGTCATAAGGACAGTAACTGCAACCGTCAACTGCTCCCTTGATTGGATCAACAGAAACATCGCCCTCCATAAGCGCCTTGCCCATTTCTTTAATAGTGTTGTCAATATGATTAAAGATGCAGTTAAACTGTTCAGTTGTGGCAACATTATTTGAAAACTCTCCGTTTTTCATTCTGCCGAGCTTTATCATTTTTCCCTGTTTATCCATATGGGCTAAGACTTCATCATCATTTAACACAAGTCCGTCCATTATGAAGTTTTTATCAAGGATTTTTACAATGTCGTCCTCCTTGGCAATATCCTCAGCCTTTACATCTATGGTTAAAGACGGCATATATAAAACACCTGCCGGGATAATTTTTTTACCGTAATACTTATCGCCTTTTTCGGCAATAGCTCTAAGGTAAATAAGCATCTGCATATTGATACCGTAAAGAATTTGTGACAATGTAAAGGTTTTATTATTTGTTTTGTAGTCAACTACCCTTACATACATCTCATCGTCACTTTTTGGCAGTACATCTACTCTGTCGATAAATCCACTTACCGATACAGAATGTTCATTATCTATATTGATTTTATATTCAGGAATTGTAGAATCACTGCCGATTTTCAGCTCAAAATCAACCGGTATAAAATCACTGAATTGCAGTTGACGGATTATTTGCTTTGTGAGAGTAAATAAGTTTCGCTTTAACCTTTCAAACAGACTTATAAAGCTGTTTGTTTTACCCTCTAATCCACCGAAAACTTCATCTGCATAATTAAGCAAAATGCAGTCTATTGAAGATTTAATCTGTTCATCTGTTAAATTATTGAGAACCTCTTTATTATTCTCTTGGAGAAATTTCTCCAGGAAATAATGAACAACACTTCCAAACTGAGAGCCGTCTATTGATGCTTTTCTCCGTTCCTTAACATTAAGACCGTATGTACAAAAATATCGGAAAGCACACTGTTCAAATCTTTCAAGCTGAGAAGCGGAAATATGTATGTCTTTTCCGAATAGCTTTTCTGCGTTTTCTTTATTGCTAATCTTAAAAGGCTTTTTGTTAAGAGTTTTCTCAATATTTTCAAGAGAGCCATTATATAATTCTAAATTAGAAAAATATTCTTTTAGAGCAGTAACCTGTCCGCTTTGTTCCGAATAGTTTTTTGCTAAACATTCAAAGGCATTTTCCTTGCTCCAAAGCTCGTTGAATTGATTATAATCTGCATAATCGGACAAAATACAATTTGGGAAAAGTCTTAAAATTTCAGTAAAAATAACGGATGGTTTATAGCTGTTTCCTGCATAGTCAGTAGTATAGGTTGAAACAAACAGTCTTTCACAGCAGGAGGTTAATGCGCAATATGCTAAATACTTTTCGTGACAGTTTAAGTCCTCTAAAGAATCTGTCAACGGCAAATTGTTGCTGATAAGTAATCGTCTTTCGGTTTCTGTAAATACTCCGGCTGTTTTAGGAATTGATGGGAATTTTTCATCAATAGCACCGATAATAAATGCAGCCTTTGGATTGTTTAGTCGAACTCTGTCAGCAGTTCCTACAGTTATTTGCTCCTGAAAACGCGGTATTTCCGACAACGTCATATCAGCAAGCTTTAAATCAAAATATTCCTTGTATTTTTTTAGGGTAATATTCTTCTCACCAATAACCGCAACAAGCTTTTCTATTGCGTCCATAAGGGAATTATATACTCTTACTTCCTCCTGTGCCTCACACAAAAGCAACTCATCATCAGTATTGAAAAGGTTGTTAATAGATTTTGATACGTTATATTCCTCTAATAAACAGTAAAGAGCCTTTGAGATTTCCAGACCGTCGGCATCACTGCAAGACCTTTGGAATTTTTCCAAAGGTTCAATTATATACTGACGTGTTTTTTCAATTCTCTCTAACAGTTTAGTTTGACTGTCAGTCATTTTTTCAAAGCCTGAGGGATTGTTGGTAAACTTATTTTTCAAGGCTTTGCCGTCAATATCCCACACAAACAGATAGTTTTCAAACTGAGCTATTTCAGTATCGGTCAGCTGAAGAAGTCCTGTTTTGGCAATATTTAAAATATGCTCTCTGCTAAAAGAAGAAGTCACTGCATCAATAATGGAAGAAACAAGCCTTACTACAGGGCGTGTATAAATATCCTTGGGAGTATCCATAAAGTACGGAATGTTGTACTTTTCAAGAGTTGTATCAAGGACGCCTATGTAGTCCTCCTCAGACCTTGATACTACCGCAATATCGCTATAAAAATAGCCTTCTTCTACAACTAATTTTTTAATTCGTCTTGCTACAAAATCAGCTTCGTCGTATATATCTTTGGAAATATATACTTCGATATTATCAGCTTTTTCAGTATAGGCTTCTTTTGTAGGACAGAACAGATTATTTTCCAAATACTCAAGCTCAGAATTTGTAAATCTGTAGTGCTTGTCTAAAACCGTTTTATTATCAACTGCCAAGTCGTTTTTTCGTGCTATCTGCTTTAAAAGCCTATATGTTCTGTTGGTAGTAAAATAAAGCTCGCTGTCACGTTTGCTGTAATCTAAATTCAGAGTAACATAAAAATCCTTAGCAGACCTCATAAGCAGTTCTATGATTTCAAGCTGTTGATATGTAAAACCGCTGAAGGAATCTACAACAATAGTATAGTCCTTAAAAATATTATTGGTTAATAATATATTTTTAAGCCTGTTTAGGTTATCAAGTGGGTCAATATATGACCTTGACATTATAGCGTCATAGCTATCCAAAACAAGTGCTGTTTCCTGAAGCTTTGAGCATAAGGTTGAATCATCAATAACACCTGCAACATCACGCAACATATCTGTAGAAATGTTGTCCTTTTTGCACTCCTTTAATGAATGAATCATTAAGTCAAGGACTGACTTTCTGTTATTGCTTTTACTGTACATTTCTAAATTATCCTCTGCTTCATCAAGAGCAAGGCTCATTATAATACTGCGTACACCGTCGTCTATTACGTTGTCGGGCAAATTACCTGTTTGTGAAAAAACGTAATTTGACATACGTGAAAAGCCAAAAACTAAAATATTTCTGCAAAGCTTTGGTCCAAGCAAATTCAAAAAAGTGTTTTCTGTTTCAAAAGAGCTTTGGTCAGGCACAAGCATCAAAAGCTTGTTATCGCCCTTTTTACAGAGGTTTGCTAAAATATTGTGTGCAACTGTAGTTTTTCCTGTTCCTGCGGAACCTAATATAAATTTAACCATAACTACCTCTTGTTTATATATTACTTTAATAAGCTTAATTGACAAAGTGAAGTTAGGGTAAATATATCCTTTTCACAACAAAAA
>CAMFQG010000078.1 GCA_945980035.1 uncultured Clostridia bacterium | reverse complement strand
AAGAGACAGGAGCTGCGTTTTTTCACGCAGCCCTTAAAGAATTAAATATGAACATATAAATTGTGGTATGGATTTGCTGAGTTCGGAGTAATTACAACGAACTGGTGGTCAAGAATTTTCTTCTTATCCTCTTTCATCAGCTTGCAATATTCATCAAGATATTCATCAATTTCTGCCATATCCTGAGCAGTAGCCAATTCTGCTTTAACCTGTGCCGGCATACTCTCGGGGATTTCATCAAGAGTGCATCTGAGATACATTTTTCCGCCGTGCATTCCTGTGCCGCAGAAATTACCCACAATGTTTTTCTTTTTAGTATTCATACCAAGCACTACTATATATCCGCCTGCCTGATACTCTCCCAAAAATGTTCCGGCAGCACCGCCGATTATAACAACAGGAGGATTTCCGAGATATGACTTCATATGGATACCGGTACGGTAACCGCTGTCACCGTGGGCGAAAATTTTACCGCCACGCATACCGTAGCCTGTAGTATCACCGCAATTACCGTGAACTATGATTCTTCCTGTGTTCATAGTATCGCCTGTTGCGTCCTGTGCGTTGCCGTTTACTATAATATCCGAGCCGTTAAGATAACAGCCGAGAGCATTACCCGGTGTGCCGTTGATAGTAATTTTCTTACCGTTGGAAGCTGCACCGATATATCTCTGTCCCATACAGTTATCTATTGTTATGTTCTTTTCCTTTGACTCTCTGACAAGACCGTTTAAATCCTTAAAGTGCATAGCACCTGCTGTAATATTCATCATAGGGTGCCTCCTAACTTTTCATCTCTGTAGGATTTAGCCATAGCCATAAGCTGAGGGTTATCCTTTATTAATTCAAAATCCACTTCAGAAAGCGGTGTCTTATTGCGTACTAAGGCGGTATAAATACCTGCTTTCGCAACATCGCCTATCACGATAAAGCCCTTTAGCACACCGTCGCTTGTAAACAGACATTTATAATTCTGTCCGTCCCCTGCAACATATGTATCGCCTACATACGCACCTGCTGTAATAATATGATAATCGAAGAAGCCGATAGCATTCATAGGCACAGGGTTATCAAAGCTTTTATCTCCCCCTGCCATATTTACTCCGGCTGCTTCGCCTTGTAAATATGCGTTGGGAAGTATTGCGATAATCTGGTCCTCATCTGTTGCAATATTATGACTTACCGTACAGTCGCCTGCTGCATAAATATCCTCAAGTGAGGTTTCGCTCTTGGAAGTTACAACAATTCCTCGCTGAACGTCACCGCCGATTTCAGATATAAGCTCTGTGTTAGGTCTGACGCCTACAGCAACTACTAATACATCAAAGTTTATTGTCTTACCGCTTTTCAGTGTTGCAGTATTATTTTTAAACTCTGCTACACTGTCATTAAGTGTAAACTCAATACCCTTTTCCTTTTCAAGGAAGCTCTGAACAAGGGCAGAGCCTTTCTCGTCTAAAATACTTGGCAGTATTCTGTTGGCAAGGTCAACAACCTGAACTGACTTTACCTTATCAACAATACCCTCTACACACTTCAAGCCGATAAGACCGGCACCGATTACAAGAACCTTGCAGTCGCTGTCTATTGCTTTCTCCAAGCTGTGAGCGTCGTCAAGAGTCATAAAATTAAACACCTTTTCAACACTGTCCAAGCCTGCCATTGGCGGAACAAAGGGACGTGAGCCTGTTGCTACAAGCAGTTTATCATACTCTACAACTGAACCGTCGTCAATTTCAACGCTTTTGCTTTCTTTGTCGATTTTAACTGCCTTTTTGCCAAGAATAGTTTTTACATTATTTTTCTCATAAAAATCGTCAGGTCTGTACTTCATATGCTCTTCATCGGTTTTGCCTAAAAGCATATATGAAATAAGAGGACGACCGTATGTGTGATGAGGCTCGTCGGAAATAACAGTTATATTTCCCTTAGTATCCACTTTTCTGATACCTTCAATACAGCCTACCGCTGCTGTTGAGTTACCGATAATTACGTAATTCATAGGACACCTCACCTTTCTTCAAATACTATTGCATTATTAGGACAGCCTTTTACACAAAGCGGCTCGGTGCCGTTTTTGGTACACAGCTCGCACTTCTGCATAGGGCCGTCATCACTTGGCATAATACAGCCGTAAGGGCATGCCATTACACAGGTGAAGCATCCTACGCACTTGCTTTGGTCAATAGTAATCAAGCCGTCATTTTGACTTAAAGCACCGGAGATACAGCTTTTCACACAGATAGGATCATCACAATGCCTGCACTGTACCGCAAAATTTATGCTGTCACTTTCCTCAATACGAATACGAGGATTAATCTTCTTACCCTTTAGTGCCTTTACCATATCGGTTATTCCTGAATTAGCATACGCACAGTTATATTCACAAAGATGGCAACCAAGGCACCATTCTTCGTTTACCCAAACTTTTTTCATAATGATACCTCCTATTCGCCTGCGTGCTTGATTCCCAAGATTTCAAGCTCTTTTTCAGTTAAGCCTATGCCTCTGAGCATAAGTCTGTTGCCTCTCAGTGATTCGATAGAGTTGATACCCATACCGCCCATAATTTCCTTGATTTCGTTGTTCCAAGCGGTTACAAGGTTAACAAGTCTTTTTGCGCCGATTTCAGGGTTAAGACGTTTTACAAGGTCTGCACGTTGAGTAGCAATACCCCAGTTACATTTACCGCCGTGACAGTTTCTGCACTGGTGACAACCAAGGGCTATCAATGCCGCTGTACCGATATATACTGCGTCTGCACCAAGTGCAACCGCCTTTACAATATCTGCACTGTTGCGGATTGAACCGCCTACTACAAGGCTGATGTTATTTCTGATACCCTCGTCACGGAGCCTTTGGTCAACAGAAGCAAGAGCAAGCTCAATAGGAATACCTACGCTGTCACGAATACGTGTAGGAGCAGCTCCCGTACCGCCTCTGAAACCGTCAATTACAATTATATCTGCACCGCCGCGAGCGATACCGCTTGCGATAGCGGCCACGTTATGTACTGCAGCAACCTTTACAATTATAGGCTTTTTATATGCAGTAGCTTCCTTTAGTGTGAAAACTAACTGTCTTAAATCCTCGATAGAATAAATATCGTGGTGGGGAGCAGGAGAAATAGCGTCACTGCCCATAGGTATCATACGTGTCTGTGATACATCTACAGTTACCTTTGCACCGGGCAAATGTCCGCCGATACCCGGCTTTGCACCCTGTCCGATTTTGATTTCTATAGCTGCACCTGCTTCAAGGTAATCCTGGAATACGCCGAAACGACCTGATGCAACCTGTACTATAGTATTAGGTCCGTACTGATAGAAGTCCTTGTGCAGACCGCCCTCACCGGTGTTGTAATATGTGCCAAGCTCTGTAGCGGCCATAGCCAAGCTCTTGTGGGCATTATATGAGATAGCACCGTAAGACATAGCAGAAAACATTACAGGAACGTCTAACTGCAGCTGTGGGTCCAGATTATTTATTACGTTACCGTCACTGTCACGCTCAATTTTGCTTGGCTTTTTGCCTAAGAATACCTTTGTTTCCATAGGCTCACGGAGCGGGTCGATAGACGGGTTTGTTACCTGAGAAGCGTTAATTAGAATCTTATCCCAATAAATAGGGTATTTCTCAGGGTTACCCATTGAGCTGAGCAATGCTCCGCCTGTACCGGACTGCCTGATAACCTGGTCGATAACCGGCTGAGTCCAGTTAGCAGAGGGACGGTACGTATCGTCATTTTTTACAATCTTTAAAGCACGGGTAGGACACATTGATACACAGCGGTGACAGTTTACACATTTTGTTTCGTCACTGAACAGCTTTTGTGCATCAGCATCAAACCAATGGACTTCGTTTGCGCACTGTCTTTCGCAAACACGACAGGCAATACATCTGTCAGAATTTCTTACTACTTCAAAATCAGATGGCACGAAGTTTTGAGGTGATACAAACTCTCTAACCATTATTCAACACCTCCGTTAACATTAAAGATTACAGGCTCTCCGCCCAAAGGTGCCCAAATTTTATCCAAATCAGGCTCAATTATGCGAATAGCAGATTCCTCGCTTGCCATATAGGCCTTGTTGCCCTTTTGACCGATTACCATTGAACGGAGCTTTAGTCTGTCGTTTAAAGCCATAAGACCGCCCTTGTAGCCTACAATAATTGAGAAAGGTCCTGTAACAAGCAAGCTTGCGTATGCGTTTCTAATATATGTATAATACTCTTTTTCTTTTGGTGGCAGGTTTTCAATAGTTGACCAGAAAGGAGCTGCCATAACATGGGCTGCGTCCTCGTGGCTCATACCCTGTTTACGTACAAGGTAGTCAACAATATATGCAATAGCCTCTGTGTCGGTTAACAGTGTACAGTTATATCCGAACATTTCTATTGAACGGCGGTTTGCGTCATAGGAGGAAATTTCTCCGTTGTGAACAACCGAGGTATCAAGAACTGAAAAGGGATGAGCTCCGCCCCACCAGCCCGGTGTGTTAGTAGGATAACGTCCGTGGGCTGTCCAGGAATATCCCTCGTATTCATCAAGACGGTAAAATCTGCCTACGTCCTCAGGATAGCCTACAGCTTTAAACGAACCCATGTCTTTACCTGATGAGAAAACATATGCACCGTCAATTTTTGTGTTAATTGACATTACGCAACGGAATACAAATTCATCCTCGTCAACCTGTGTTCTCTCTACCTTATATGACAAAGGCTTTAAAAAGTATCTCCAAATCATCGGCTCGTCGGTAATTTCCTTAATAGTTTTTGTAGGCATTACAGACATACTTGCAATTTCAAAATGCTCGTTGATAAAAGCCTCAGCCTCATCCTTTGCTCTACGGCTGTCGTAAAACACGTGGAAAGCATAGAAATTTTTAAACTCCGGATAAATGCCGTATGCAGCAAATCCACCGCCCAGTCCGTTGGATCGGTCGTGCATAATGGCGATAGATTTCATTATATCCTCACCGTTTTGCTTTGAACCGTCTAACGAAATCATACCGGAAATCGCACAACCTGACGGGATTCTTACCTCGCCCTCACGTTTTAGCATATTAACTCCTCCTTGTTATAGTTCTAAAAAGAATAGAATTTGCAGAACACATATATAATGTATGGAGTGTTTATCCTTGCAGGTATTTTCTCTACCAAACCTATCCCATTCACATAAATTACATTTTGTTCTGCATTGTATTATATATCTATATTGATAAGCTGTCAATAGATTTTTGAAATATTTTGAATTAAAAAATTCTTTTTACGTATAATTTCAAGGAGTTTCGAGGTATTTTTTACATATTTCTGCAAGTAAACATTGTTAGACTTGCAATTTATTGTAAATAATTTTAAATTTTTTTAGAAAAAAGTATTGACAAACTGTTTTTTATGTAATATACTATTGCCAGAAAGACAGCAATGGCGCTGCAGGTTTTGGCTTGCAGCGTCATTTTTGTTTTTATTTGATTAAAAAGGAGAGTACTAAAAATGGTAAATGTTCCGGAATTATTTGGTTCCAATGTCTTTAATGACGAGACTATGAGGGATAGACTTCCAAAGCCTGTATATACAGCTTTAAAAAAGACTATCCAGGACGGCGAGGCACTTGACATAAGTGTTGCAAACTCTGTTGCTCACGCAATGAAAGAATGGGCAATCGAGAAAGGCTGTACACACTATACTCACTGGTTCCAGCCTCTGACAGGTGTTACTGCTGAAAAACACGACAGCTTTATTACACCTCAGGGTGACGGAAATGTTATTATGAGCTTCAGCGGTAAAGCCCTTATTAAAGGTGAGCCTGACGCTTCTTCTTTCCCAAGCGGCGGTATCCGTGCTACATTTGAGGCAAGAGGCTACACAGCATGGGATCCTACTTCTTATGCTTTTGCCAAGGACGGTACTTTATATATCCCGACAGCTTTCTGTTCTTACACAGGTGAAGTTCTGGATAAAAAGACTCCTTTGCTTCGTTCAATGGAAAGAATTTCTAAAGAAGCTGTCAGAATCCTGCATCTGTTAGGTAAAACAGATGTTACAAGAGTTATGACTACTGTAGGTCCTGAGCAGGAATACTTCCTTATTGATAAGGATATGTATGATGCTCGTCCCGACCTTATTTATACAGGCAGAACACTGTTTGGTGCAAAGGCTCCGAAAGGTCAGGAGCTTGACGACCACTACTTTGGCTCTATTAAAACAAGAGTATCTCAGTATATGGCTGATCTTGACAAGGAGCTATGGTCATACGGTATTTATTCAAAGACAAAACACAACGAGGTTGCTCCTTCACAGCACGAGGTAGCTCCAATCTTTACAACAACTAACCTTGCTGTTGACCACAACGAGCTGATGATGGACGTTATGCAGAAGGTTGCTGAAAAATATAATCTTGTTTGCTTGCTTCACGAAAAGCCATTCGCAGGTGTAAACGGTTCAGGTAAACACAACAACTGGTCTATTTCTACAAACACAGGCGAAAACCTCCTAAGTCCCGGCAAAAATCCTGCACAGAACTTGCAGTTCCTGCTGTTTCTTGCTGCTATCGTTAAGGGTGTTGACGAGTATCAGGATTTGTTGAGAATTTCTGTTGCATCTGCTGGAAACGACCACCGTCTTGGCGCAAATGAAGCTCCTCCTGCTATTATCTCAATGTTCTTAGGTGACGAGTTGGGTGCTATTGTTGATTCTATCACTGAGGGTACAGAGTACTCCGGCGAGAGTAAAAAGAAGATGCAGATGGGTGTAGAAGTTCTTCCTGATTTCAAGAAAGACACTACTGACCGTAACCGTACTTCACCATTTGCTTTCACCGGTAACAGATTCGAGTTCAGAATGCTTGGTTCTTCAGTAAATGTAGCAAGCCCTAACATTGTACTAAACACTGTTGTTGCTGAGGAGTTAAAGCAGTTTGCTGATAAGCTTGAAAAAGCTGATGACTTTGAAAGTGCTGCTAAATCCCTTGTTGCAAAAACACTTAAAGAGCATGGCAGAATTATCTTTAACGGCAACAACTATTCTGATGAGTGGGTTGTTGAGGCTGAAAAGAGAGGTCTGTTGAACCTTAAGAGCGTTCCGCAGGCAGTAGCACATTATCTTGATGAAAAGAACATTAAACTCTTTACAGAAAACAATGTATTCAGCAAAGAGGAATTACACGCAAGATATGAGGTTGACCTTGAAAACTATGCTAAGATAATTAATATTGAGGCATTAACAATGGTTGATATGGCTAAAAAAGACATTATCCCTGCTGTTACAGCTTTTGTAAGAGAGTTAACAGATACTGCTCTGTCAAAGAAAGCGTTGTCAGATGCTATTCCTGTTGAGCTTGAAACAAAGTTAGTTACTTCACTAAGTCAGAAGCTTGTATGCTTCTCTAACAAGGTTGAAGAGCTTGAAAACAGCTTAATTCAGGCAGTTGAGCTTGAAAACGATGTGCAGGCTTATGCAGACTTCTACTGCGATACTGTATTTGCTAATATGCAGGAATTAAGAGCTATCGGTGATGCTATGGAAACAGAAACTTCTTCTGAATACTGGCCTTACCCATCATACGGCGAAATGCTTTTCGGCGTATAAGTTAACAAGTTAATAGGTTAATACATAGGATTACAACACAATGGCGTGTACTTAAAATAGTACACGCCTGTTCATACCTATCCTTTTTAATTCACATAAGATAAGGCACTCTGTCTATTTTTTAGCAGAGTGCCTTGTCTGTTTTATTTGCTGTATTTGCTTAAAGTGGATGTAAGAGTACATAAATTTAAAACATAAATGTATGCTGTTACACTACGGTCGGGCAAAATAGTTTTCTACTTTATGCTACCTATCTGCTCAAATTGGATGCAACGTCACGTTGCTCCACCGAATTTATATTCCGCCAAAGGCGGATTTTGAATACTGTCGGGCAGAAAAGAATTATATTTGCAGAATTTATCTACTCGTCAATAATTTTCAATTTTGCATTTTCAATTTTCAATTATTTGTACTTTACTGCTGTTCCTGTTACAAGAATTTCAGCAGCGCCCTGCATTACAGAGGAGCTTGAAAATCTGATTGCCACAATAGCGTCTGCACCCATTTTCTGTGCCTGTTCAATCATTCTGTTAGTAGCAATATCACGTGATTCTTGTAGCATTTTATTGTAAGAGCCAAGCTCGCCGCCAACCATACTTTTAAAGCCGGCACCCATATCCTTAAAAGCATTTTTTGATCGAACTGTACTTCCGGACACCAATCCCAAAGTTTCAAACTCTTTTCCGGAAATTGTTTCTGTTGTAACTAATAACATAAAAATCTCTCCCTTATATCTGTCTCTTATACACATCTGACGCTGCCGACGAAGGCTTAGGTG
>CAMFQG010000077.1 GCA_945980035.1 uncultured Clostridia bacterium | reverse complement strand
AGTATTTATAATGTAAAATAATAACAGATGTATTGTCTTGAGAAGGATTGTTCCTTTCGATTACAGCTGAAATTAATTTTTCACAAGCATTTTGGATATTTCCTTGATATATTCTTACTATCTCCTTGATAACCTCATTACTGAGAGTTCTGTAAAGTCCGTCTGAACACATAAGGACAATATCACCTTTTTCCAATACAAAGGGCTGTTTGTTAATATCCATCATCGTTACATTTCCCATGCCCATAAAGCTAATCAAGCTTTCCTTGCGTGGGTCAGATTGAGCCTGCTCCTGGGATAGTAAACCCTGCTTAACCTTTTGCATTAATTCGTACATATAATTATGGTCACGGTTTACCTGATAAATTTCGTTCTTTCTTATAATGTACAAATGACTGTCGCCAACAGTTCCCCAATAAAGCTTTCCTTTATCTACAATACAACATAACAGGGTGGCACCGGATTGCAGCCGATTGCCGTTAGCATCTTTGAAATTGAAAATTTCGGCATCGTATTTTACTATTTCCTTTTCAATAAAAGCAGGATAGTCAAATATGACGTTTTCCGAACAAAAATCTCCAAAAATCCCTTCTGTGCAGGCTGTAGAAGCTCTGCTTCCATCAGCCATACCTCCCATACCGTCGCTTAGCAACGCAATTACGGGAGCAACCGCTGACTGCTGAGGATTTATTGTGGATACCTTAATTGCGTCCTGTTGAGATTTGCGTTTACCAATATAAATAGCTGTTCCTATTGACAACGTATTGCTTAAATTATCATCTCTTAACTCAATAGGTTTCCAATTAATCAGCTCTCTGTTTTCTTTATCTTTTTTAAAAAACACCTTTTCACCTCAAATACATACAGACTAATTCACCAAAAAGGTCAATTCACAATTTGAATTTACTAAATTAATCTTCGTTCCGGATTTATACTTATACTTCTCGCCCTTATTCAACCTTGCATTTTCATCAAATGTGCCGTTTGATGAGTTGTCACATAGTATAAAAGTATTATCATAACTATCAAATCTGACATAACAGTGTACTCTGCTGATTTCATCATCATCTATGACAATGTTACATTTCTTTGATCTTCCTATGGCAATAAATTTGCTATCGCTGATCGGGAATATTCCTTCGTTCTTTGAACGAACCTTTACTATTACAAAGGGTTTCTGTTTAGCAAAAATTCTTCTGAAAACTCCCTTGCGCATAGAAGTGTTGACATTATTTGTATTTGATGTCGTATTGCGTGAGGTAGTTTGTTCTGAAACATTTTGTCTATCCTTACCTACAACTTCATCCTGATTTGAAATAACATCATCTGTCGATTTGGTGTTTTTCGACTTGTGTAGGGATATACTTTTCTCATTAGTATAATCAATATCAAAATCTTTCAGTAATTCTTCAAAATTTTGATATCTATTGTTAATCTGCAATTCACAGGCTTTTTCAATAACCTTTGCATTATTTACTGACACCTCAGGGCATATATCAGACAGAAAAGGCATTGCTTCTCCGGCCTGTCTTGACATTGCATCAATAGGTTTTTTACCCGATACGATAGCATAAAAAGTCATTGCTAATGCGTAAACATCTGTCCATTCGCCCTGGTTGCCGTTTGTTTTGTATTGCTCCGGCGGTGCAAAACCCGGCTTTAACAAAACAGACATACCGCTATTCTGGGATTTGATATAACTTCTTGCAGCTCCAAAATCGATTAATTTAATGTTATAATCCTTTGTCAAAAATATATTTTCAGGACTAATATCTCTGTGAAGAACATTTTGCTTATGTATCTCAATCAATCCGCTTGCAATTGTTACAAAGATAATCTTGGCATTGTCAAGGGGTATTCTTCCTCCCATATTATAGGTGGCCTGCTTTAAATTCATGCCGTCAAGAAACTCCATTACAAAATACGCAGTTCCGTTTTGCTCAAAATAATCGTACACTTTTGTAACGATAGGATTTAATCGAAACTGATAGAGCATCTTTGCTTCATCCAAAAAGCGTCTTTTACCATGCTGGTAAATCTTATTGTTTTGCGGAGAGTTTGCTTCTACACGTGAACCTTCTTTTTGTCTGACTGAAAATTCCACCGGAAAATACTCTTTAATGCAGTATATTCTATTGTTTTCAATATTTAACGCTTTGTATGTAATACCGAAACCGCCTTGGCCAAGAACCCGACCAATCAGGTATTTATTATTTAATATAGTATATAACGGTAACGATGTTGCGGTTTCCGAATAACTTCCTATATCGAATCCACATACCTTACATACACTCAAATTTGAGTCACTAAAGCAATTTGGACATATCATTTTCATTAATCTCCATTCTTATAATGGAATTTTATTCTGCATGAACCTGCGATAATTTCATCTCCATCTTTTAATTTCTGTGGATATGACAGCTTAAAAGAATTTACAAAAGTACCGTTTAGAGTTTCCAAGTCAGTAATTACTACATAATTATCTTTTTCTTCTAATGCAAAATGCTGACGTGACATCTGATTATCATCAATACAAATATCGCATATATCCGCACGACCAATCATAATGCTTCCGCAAACAGTGGAGTTAATAATCTGAGTTGCAGTTCCGTGCTTGGAAATTGTCAGGGAAATATCTACGCCCTTAACCTTTTCAAAACTAACACGATGCTGAATATCATTTCCCGCTGTTCCTCTATGGTCAACAACTTGTTTTTTTCCTTCCTCAACTATAACCGTTGTTTTCTTTTTACGTAACAGCAATATTATAACAACAGCTACTATAGCCATTACCGCAAGCACAGCAAGAACAATCAAGCCGTAAAAAATCACAGTGTCTATCCAGTATTTATTAGAAGATAAGCCTGGAAGTGTAACGGACTGAACGTCATTTTTCTGAATACTTACATCGGTAATGCCCGCAAAAGTGAATCTATAATCTCCGCTTATAATCGGGTCTTTCATTGTCAACACGTACTCGGTATCACTTATTTTTTTGACATCCTCTACTACGCATTGCTCATCATCACGTGTTACTTTATACTTACTGGAATCCTCAGCATTTTTTACCTTTTCGCTGAACTTAACGGTAAACTCGTGGTAATTGTTTTCATCAAAGATTACCTGTGCAGTAGGAGCATCCGTATCCTTTAATGATTTTACAGGGACACTTACAGACTGAACGGCTTTTCCGTTTAACTCAACAGATAGCATCTGATTTATTGAACCTATCATATTGTTAGACGCTTTTGCTTTAATCAACAACACATTTCTGTTTACATACTCGTGCAGGTTGCCGATTACTCTATAGGTATCGTTGTCTGAATACTTATAAACCTTGCCACCGCTTAAATCACAAAAGTCACTTAATGAGTTGAAACCGTTTCTGCTTGAGTGACACAGAGAGAACACAGGGAGCAGGTGAGATTTATATAGATTGCTTGCCTGTTTTACAGTTGTTTTTCCCTTTTGAATATCCTCACCGTCTGTAGCGACAATAGCATATCTACGGTCATATGTTTCGCTTTCCGTTTCGCATAATTCGTAGGCTTTTCTCATTGCCTCATAAAACATAGTACCCTGTTCATCACAGACAACACCTTTGATAGCGTTCTTTATTTTAGCCTTATTGGACTGGGTACAGCCTTCATATGTAATAGGCTTGCTTACAGTTTCGCCGAAAGTAATCAACACAAGGGTATCATTTTTTGTAAGCCTGTCAACATAACCGCACAAAGCAGATTTCATCTTAGAAAACTGATAGTTTGAGCCGGACTTGTCAATCAGCAAATAAACAGCAGTTTTATGTGTGTTAGAATTATATTTTTCAAAGCTTTCTACTGTCAATTCCTCATTACCAAGCTCTACTGTGCAGTCATTTACGTTATTCTTCACATTATAAAGCTCAACATTGACGGTTGGTTTGTAAACGTAAGTCCTGCCTATAACAGCGTTGCTGTCTGCGGCACTTACAGTTAAAACAGGTGCAGCAACAAGTATTGCTGCCAAAACAATAAAGGAAATAATTTTTTTTACCATTTTCTCTCTCCATTACAATAAGGAACAAAAATTAACTTCATATCTCCTACGGAAATGATGTCATTTTCATTTAGCTTTTGTGCGCCCTCAACAAATTTATCATTCAAATACACAGCTCCCATTTCAGGCTTAATAAAGGTTTCAGCCTTAATAGGTTCAAAGACAAGAGAAAAATGCTTATCTCTTGTTACAGAATATTCCTTCAAAAATGCAATATCCATATCAGAATTTCTGCCTACGTAATTAAGCCCCTGTCTGATTTCAAAGGATTTTCCCTTTTCGCGGCCTTCGATACAAACCACCCAACCGCTGACAGGAGCACCCCCCTCATCAAGCATATATTTTGCTACAGTGAGCTGGTCGTCTATTTCTTCATTACTTCCCTGACCGTATGCTACTGTCACCGATTCAGGGGTATCGCTTTTGAACATCGCTACAGTTTTTTCAAATATAGAAAACGGACTTTTCTTCTCTTTATGCCGGTGCTCGGTAAAAGAATCTTTCTTTTCTTCACAATACGGGCAAAAGTCATACTTTTCGTCATCAAAAAAATGACCGTTGCTACACTTTTTGATTCCCATTTTATCCCCCCTGAATATATAAAAAATGAGCCTTAAATCTTCACAAATACTATGGACTGATTTTTATTCGTACACTGCCATATATGGCAAAATATTTTTGCCTTAACAAATTTTATAATAAACTCTTGCAAAGTATTACGTTATTGTATTCTCTTTGAAACCCAGGAACCGTATGTAGTCTTGCCACCGGATACCTTATACGGACGGATTTTGATTGATAATTTTTGGTCCTTTTTAGTATTATATAACACTAAATAATTGTTTTTGATTTTTTTATCAATGGTATGATTTTCACCCTTGTACGAAGCAAAAATCTTTATCTTGTAACCGTCTGCCTTTGCAACTTTCCCCCAAGTAACTTTTAGTGTAGTTGAATTTAGCTTTTTCGTTTTAACAGAAGAATAGGAAATTTTGCTTAATTCATCGGTTTTAGAAGAATAAATTTTTGCCTTTTTAATAGGCTGATTACCGCTACCAATTCTAATTTTTTTCCAATCGCTTTCTTTTCCTGCGTAATATATCTTTTTTAGGTTGCTACATTTAGAGAATGCATCACTGCCTATACTCTTTACACCGCTTGGTATGGTTACACTTGTTAAGCTTGTGCAACGCAAAAAGGCATAATCGCCTATACTTGTTACACTGCTTGGGATTTTAAAGCTTTTGGCTGTTTTTCCTATTGCGTATTGTATCAGTTCAGTTTTGTCTTTGTTATATAAATTGCCATTTATAGAGGAATATTTAGTATTATTGCTATTAACATTAATGCTTATTAAGCTTGGACAGTAAAAAAAAGCACTACTGTCTATACTCTTCACACTTCTTGGGATTGCGACACTTTTTAGGCTTGTGCAGTAATAAAACGCCCAACTGCCTATACTAGTTACACTGCTTGGGATTGTTACCCTTGTTAAGCTTGTGCAGTTGGCAAACACCCAACTTTCTATGCTTGTTATACTACTTGGAATTGTTAAACTTGTTAAGCTTGTGCAGGAATAAAATGCATAACTGCCTATACTTGTTACACTACTTGGGATTGTTACTCCTTTTAAGCTTGTGCATTTATCAAATGCATAACTGCCTATACTGGTTACACTACTTGGGATTGTTATACTTGTTAAGCTTTCGCAGTTATAAAACGCACTACTGCCTATACTTTTTACACTGCTTGGGATTGTAAAGCTTGTAGCTGTTTTTCCTATTGCGTACTGTATTAGTGTAGTTTTGTTTTTGTTATATAAATTGCCATCAACAGAGGAGTATTTTGTATTATTACTATTTACATCAATACTTGTTAAGCTTGTGCAACCTTCAAATGCATAACTGCCTATACTGGTTACACTGCTTGGGATTGTTATACTTGTTAGGCCTTTGCAATATACAAATGCATCACTGCCTATACTTGTTACACTGCTTGGGATTGTTACACTTGTTAAGCTTGTGTAGTAATAAAATGCGTAACTGCCTATACTTGTTACACCATTTGAAATATTAACCGTTTTGACATATGAACTATAGCTGTCCCAGGGAGCATCACTTGAAAATGAATAATCACCCATAGCACCTGTGCCGGTAATACTTAATACTCCTGTGGTAGTGTCTAATTTCCAAGTACAAGCTCCCGTTTTTCCGGAATAAGTTAAACCGGATGCATATACATTACTATCTGCTGCATTAGAGGTTATTGGAGCAGTAAACAAAACTCCGCTTATCATAAATATTGATAAAATCAAACTCAGAAGCCGTTTCATTTTCATTCCTTCCCCTCAACAGATTTATCATTTTAAAACCATTATGCTACTTATTAAAATATAAAAAGCAAGCGACCGAAAATCGCTTGCTCATTATACACAGTATTAGAAATACTTAAGAATACAAAAACCATATGAATAATTGCCGATTAGTTTGCTTTTCTGAACAATTATATGACCCAGAATCTACTTAAGCATCACCTTAAGAGCAAAACGCCGAAAAACTTCCTCACAATTTAATAACATAAATTTCCAAGTAAAGAAATAATACCACATATTTTGTTATATGTCAACAATTTTCGACTTATTTTTATTAATTCATATGTCAATTTAACCATTGTTTTTTATTTTAGCAAAATTTCTAAACAAATTTTTGCTAAATATTTCGCTATTATACCATCTTTTCCTCTCAATCATTCGCTCTGTAACTTTACTTAATGCACTACTTGATTTGTAGGGTTTTAGCCTTTGTCCAATTACTATAGGCTTTCTTTTCGCCTGAGGTTGTAAAGGCTCTAATCTTTACGGTGGCTTTTATTCCCCGCTTTATATTGCTTAATTTTATTGTTTTAGACTTAGATGTTTTGAATTTTTGGGAATATTTTTTGCTTCCGAACTTACACTCCATTTCAAACCCTTGTGCACCCTTTACCTTTGTATAGGATATAACAATAGAGTTACCGCGAGATTTGATTTTAGCCTTAGGTGTGGCAAGGATTTTCTTTGCAACACTTCTGCCCTTAGAAACAACCTTACCGCAACTATTACAAATCTTATCTCCTGTGTAGCCTCTTTCAAAATATGTGGCAGACTTTTTGTCTCTTATCCATGTGCTATTGTGGTTGCATACAACAGTTTCCGGTTTCTTAGTAACTGTTAATTTAAAGGAGCCGGTGTAACTTGAATCGTACAATGCTGTGCAAATAATATACTTTCTGCCGGCAGTAAGATTATAGCTTATTTCAAAGTTACTATCGCTTCCACCGTCATCGTCGTAGGTCAATTCATTCATATTACTATCATATAAATATCCGTATGTGTCATAATCTCCGCTTGTGTATATCTCGTATGTACCTGATTTTGACGGTGTAAACTGATAATATTTCACATCTCCTGCTGTTGAAATATTTACTGTTTTGCTTACATTTAAAGATATAGTTTCACGGGTCCACACTGCATAATATGTTGCGTTTGATGTTGGAGTAATTGAAGTTATACCTGTTGTTGCTGTGCTTGATTTGTTCCATCCTGCAAAAGCAAATCCGGTTTTAGTCGGTATTGGCGGTGTAAAGCTATTACCACTCTTTGTTAACACAGTAGTTTGTGACGCCGTTCCGCCATTTGCGTTCAATGTTGTTTTGTAAAATGTAATAGACTGAGTTGTAGATACATTTCCACTTGAATCCTTTGCAGTCAGGTAATATGTTCCCGGTGATGATATTGTTTTTGTAATGCTTGCGCTTGAAGTTGATGAAAATGTATTACTGCTATAACTTGAACTTGTTCCCCAATAGTAGCCTGCTATACCTACATTATCGCTAAGTGTAAGTGTTACAGTCTGACTGCTTTCTACATTATTAGTAGAGCTTATATAAGCAGTCGGTTTTATTAAATCCGGTGCCTCTACTAATACATCGTTGATGTAAGCGTTAGCATGCATATCAGATTCTTTTAATGAGATTACAACAGTTGAGTTGTCCTCTGTAACTGTGATTTCAGCATCAGCACCGCCGAAATTAGCGTAGCCAACAAGGTTGTAATCAGCGTTGTCCCAATCACCGTTTGTTGTTACCTTGAAGTTGTATGTGCCTGCAGGAACGTTTGTATATGTGATGCTGTAAACTTCGTCTTCGCCTAATGTCATTAGGTTTAGAGGAGATGCAGGTTCCCAATTTACACCGTTACATAGCTCAGGATCACCAGCTACAACATGGAATGTCCCCTCAGCAGGAAGTGTTGGTGCCTCTGTTGACTCTGTTGGAACCGGTTCTGTCTCAGAAGAAGCCTCTGTTGGCTCTGTTGTTATTGGTCCTGTACCGTCAGTTACAGTAACTGTAAAGGA
>CAMFQG010000076.1 GCA_945980035.1 uncultured Clostridia bacterium | reverse complement strand
TACACCTAAGCCTTCGTCGGCAGCGTCAGATGTGTATAAGAGACAGGCATTTGCGGTTAATTTGACTATTCTGCATTTGACAATATCAACAAAGCAAAAAGGTTGAGCGAATGCCCAACCTTTTATATCGTCATATTAAATATTACTTTGATAATAGCTTTTTAATTCTGTTTACAGCTTCGATTGTATTATCCCTGTCGCCGAATGAGGTCAATCTGAAATAACCTGCACCGTTTTTGCCAAAGCCCTCGCCCGGGGTACCGACAACATTGGCATTCTCCAAAAGATAATCAAAGAACTCCCAGCTGCCCATTCCGTCCGGACACCTTAGCCAAATGTACGGTGAGTTTTTACCGCCTGTGTAGTAAATACCAAGCTCGTCCATTGCTGAAGAAATGATACGCGCATTTTCCTGATAGTAAGCAATGTTTTCTTTTATCTGCTTTTGTCCCTCTTCACTGAACACAGCCGCTGCACCTCTTTGAACAGGCCAGGAAACACCGTTAAACTTTGTTGCCTCTCTGCGGTACCAAAGCTTATAAATATTGTGTCCGTCACGTTCTAACTCCTTTGGAATTACCGTGTATCCGCAACGTGTGCCTGTGAATCCTGCTGTCTTTGATAATGAACAAAACTCAATAGCGCAGGTACGTGCTCCCTCTACTGCAAATATTGAACGTGGAGCATCGTCAGTAATAAACGCCTCGTAAGCAGCATCATAAAGAAGAATAGCATCGTTTGCGTTTGCGTAGTCAACCCATTCTTTCAGCTGGTCATATGTATAGGCTGAGCCTGTTGGATTGTTTGGAGAGCAAAGATATATAATATCTGCCTTAACGTCCTTTGGAGGCATTGCCGCAAAGCCATTGTCAGCGTTGGAATCTGCATAAACAATTTTTCTACCTGCCATTATGTTACTGTCAACATACACAGGATATACGGGATCAGTTACCATTACAGTATTATCCTCGCTGAATATATCTCCGATATTACCACAGTCGGATTTTGCTCCGTCTGAAACAAATATTTCGCCTGCATCTACTGTTACACCAAAGCCCTTGTAATAATCGGAAATAGCCTGACGCAAAAATTCGTAACCCTCGTAATCGGGATAGCCTTTAAAGGTTTCCTTGTGTCCAAGCTCATCTGCTCCCTGTTTCATAGCTTCTACTACTACAGGAGCCAAAGGTAGAGTGACGTCGCCTATACCAAGTCTGATTACCTTTTTATCGGGATTAGCTTTGATAAAATCATTAGTTCTTTTTGCTACCTCGGCAAAAAGATAATTTGGCACTAAATTGTCGTAATTACTGTTGATTTTCATAATTACCTCCAAGGATTAAAATTTATTTTTCCAAGCTTGCTTTTACAAACTCACGGAAAATTGGGTGAGCGCAAGTTGGACGTGACTTAAACTCAGGGTGGTACTGAACACCAATGTAGAATTTGTGGTCGGGAATTTCTACTGTTTCCACAAGCAAGCCGTTTGGTGAAGTACCTGTAATGTGCATACCGTTCTTTTCAAATTCCTCACGGTACAAGTTGTTAAACTCATATCTGTGGCGGTGACGCTCGGCAATTTCCTTTTTGCCGTATGCCCTTGACATAATAGTGTTGTCACGAATTACGCAAGGATAAGCTCCAAGACGCATTGTTCCGCCCATATCTACGACACCCTGCTGGTCAGTCATAAGGTCAATAACATTATGATTGCCCTCAGGTGTAAATTCACTTGAGTTTGCATCTGTATAGCCAAGCACATTTCTTGCAAATTCCATAACTGCTGTCTGCATACCAAGGCAGATTCCAAGATACGGAATATTATTTTCACGAGCGTACTGAGCTGCCTTAATCTTACCCTCAACACCGCGGTTACCAAATCCGCCGGGTACAAGAATACCGTCAACGTCGCCTAACAGCTCGTCCACTGTATATTCGGTAATCAGCTCTGTGTCAACCCATTTAATGTCAACAAAGGATGAATTCTCGTAGCCTGCGTGACGTAAAGCCTCTGCAACTGAAAGATAAGCATCGTGTAGCTGAACATATTTACCGCAAAGGGCAATTTTACAGGTCTTGTTTCTGCTTTCAATTCTTTCAAGCATTTCTTTCCAAGCCTTCATTTCACCCTTAGGTGCATCTATTCCAAGCTCTCTGCAAACTACATCACAGAAGTTTGCCTTTTCAAGCATCATAGGTGCCTCGTAAAGAACAGGAATTGTAATATTTTCAATTACGCAGTCGGGCTTTACGTTACAGAACATAGCAATTTTCTTGAAGATTGACTCCTCTAAAGGCTCGTCGCAACGTAAAACAATAACGTCAGGATTGATACCGATTGAGCGTAATTCCTTTACTGAGTGCTGTGTAGGCTTTGATTTATGCTCCTCTGAACCGCGAATATAAGGAACTAATGTAACGTGGATAAACAGGCTGTTTTCTAAGCCAACCTCTAAGGAAACCTGACGGATAGCCTCTAAGAACGGCTGTGACTCAATGTCGCCTACTGTGCCGCCGATTTCGGTGATAACAACGTCTGCGTTGGTCTTTTCGCCAACCTGATAGATAAAGGACTTAATCTCATTTGTTATATGAGGGATTACCTGAACAGTTTGTCCCAGGTAATCTCCGTGACGTTCCTTTTCAAGAACATTTGAGTAAACCTTACCTGTTGTAAGGTTAGAAAATTTATTTAGGTTTTCATCAATAAAACGCTCATAGTGGCCTAAGTCCAAGTCAGTTTCCGCACCGTCCTCAGTTACATAAACCTCGCCGTGCTGGTACGGACTCATTGTGCCGGGATCAACATTAATATATGGGTCCAGCTTCTGTGCAGCAACCTTTAATCCTCTGTCTTTTAGCAATCTACCAAGTGAAGCAGCTGTTATACCCTTTCCTAAGCCTGATACAACACCGCCTGTTACAAATACATACTTTGTCATTTTCCTATCCTCCTTAAATCTCCACTATTCCGTCAAATACTTTTTCTGCGTCGCCTGTCATATATACTGTATCGTCAGTATAGTTAATTACCAAGTCGCCGCCTTTTAGCTTAACCGTAATATCTTCGCCCTTTTTGCAGAAGCCGTTTTCACAAGCCGCAACCGCAACTGCACAAGCACCGGTTCCGCAAGCCCAGGTTTCCCCTGAGCCACGCTCCCAAACTCTCATTTTTATTGTATGGTCGTTTAGCACCTTAACAAATTCTGTGTTTACACGTTCCGGGAAAATCGGATCATTTTCAAATTTCGGACCAACGTCCTCAATATCAAGACCGTCAACATTATCAATGAACACTACACAGTGGGGGTTACCCATTGACACACAGGTTACGTTGTAATCATCACCGCTGATAGTAACCTTTTCATTAATCATCTTATCCTTGTCACATACTACAGGAATGTTTTTAGGGTTAAGCTCTGCCTTGCCCATATCAACACGAAGGCTCTTAACAATGCCGTCCTGTGTATAAGCTTTAAGATTTTTAATACCGCTTAATGTTTCGATAGTAATTTCACTTTTCTCATTAATATCAATCATATTATGGTCGTAAAGGAACTTGCCTACACAACGGATACCGTTACCGCACATTTTTCCCTCACTTCCGTCAAGATTGAACATACGCATTTTTGCATCGGCAACATCAGATGGACAAACCAATATAATGCCGTCTCCGCCGATACCGAAGTGACGATCTGAAAGTCTTACTGCCAAAGCCTCAGGGTTATTGATTTCCTGGTCAAAGGTACTGCAGTAAATGTAATCATTACCGATACCGTGCATCTTAGTAAATTTCAATTTCATTTTCTCAGACCTCATATTATTAATGTCGATAAGCTCTGTGCTGTGCTGTGAATATTTACTTCTCAGACAATCCGCAAGTGCCTTTGCAGTATCAAGAGAAGTAAGACAAGGAATATTTCTCTCTACTGTTTTACGACGGATTTTTACTGAATCACGTGTTGGGATTCTGCCCTTTGCAGAAGTAGAGATAACGTAGTTTATCTTACCGCTTTCAATTAATGAAAGTGTATTATTATTTTCGTCCTCGTGGATTTTCTTAACTCTTACAGCATCAATGTTGTATGGCTCCAATGCGTCTGCCGTACCTGTTGTAGAGTAGATTGTAAAGCCCATATCTGCATACATTTTTGCAATATTGCCGATTTCAGCTTTATCAGAATCACGTACAGATATAAAGATACCGCCGCCGCGTTTCATCTTGTAGCCTGCACCGATTAGTCCCTTGTACAGAGCCTCTTCAAGTGTTTCTGCAATACCCAGAACTTCACCGGTGGATTTCATTTCAGGTCCTAAATGGTTATCAACATTGATTAGCTTTTCAAAGCTGAATACAGGAACCTTTACTGCAAAGTAAGGAGATTTTCTGTAAAGACCTGTGCCGTAACCCATATCCTCAAGCTTTTCTCCAAGCATTGCACGTGTAGCCAAATCTACCATAGGCACACCCGTAACCTTGCTTATATAAGGAATTGTACGTGATGAACGAGGGTTAACCTCAATAACGTAAAGCTCGCCCTTATAAATAAGATACTGAATATTTACAAGTCCCTTTGTTTTTAGCGAAAGTGCCAAGTTACGGGTTGACTTGATAATTGTTTCTGTCATTTCGTCAGATACATTCCAAGCAGGATATACAGCGATTGAGTCGCCGGAGTGAACGCCTGCACGTTCAATATGCTCCATAATACCCGGAATCAGAATATCGTCGCCGTCGCAAATTGCGTCAACCTCAAGCTCTGTACCCATAAGGTATTTATCTATCAAAATCGGATTTTCGATTTCCTGTGCAAGGATAATCGCCATATACTCCTTAACGTCTGCATCGTTAAAGGCGATAATCATATTCTGTCCGCCTAAAACGTATGAAGGACGAAGTAAAACAGGATAGCCGATTGTGTTTGCAGCATCAAGAGCCTCTTCACAGGTCATAACGGTAACGCCCTTTGCTCTTGCAATATTGTGCTTTTCCAAAAGCTCGTCAAAACGCTCTCTGTCCTCAGCCATATCAATAGCATCATAGGAAGTACCTAAGATATTTACTCCGCTGTCGTCAAGGAATTTTGTCAGCTTAATAGCAGTCTGACCGCCAAATGCAACAACTACGCCGTAAGGCTTTTCAGTTTTGATGATGCCCATTACATCCTCAGTTGTTAACGGCTCGAAGTAAAGTCTGTCTGCTGTATCAAAGTCTGTAGAAACAGTTTCGGGGTTGTTGTTTACAATAACAACCTCATAGCCTGCTTCCTTTAACGCCCAAACGCAGTGAACGGACGCATAGTCAAATTCTATACCCTGACCGATTCTGATAGGGCCTGAACCGAATACAATTACTGTTTTCTTTTGGCTGTTTTTTTCTTCAATAAACTCTGCAGCCTCGTTTTCTTTATCAAAGGTTGAATAGAAGTACGGGGTTTCTGCGTTGAACTCTGCCGCACAGGTATCAACCATTTTATATACAGGAACTAAGGGATTTTCCACCTTTTGTCCGCTGAATTTTTCTATTGTTCTGTCAAGGAATCCAAGTTCCTTTGCCTTTTCATAAAGCTCTCTTGAAAGCTCACCCTTTTTCAGCTCTTCGCCCACTTTTGCAATATTGATAAGCTTTTCCAAAAACCACTCGTCAATCATTGTAATTTCGTGGACCTTTTCTACTGAGATACCGCGTTTCAAAGCCTCATATACACAGAACATTCTCAGGTCGTCACAAACGCTGAGTCTGTCGATAACGGAAGCGTCTGACATTTCTGCAAACATTTCATCATCCATTGTATCGTGAGAAATTTCTGCACCTCTGATAGCCTTCATCATAGCCTGCTCAAATGTAGGAGCAATAGCCATAACCTCGCCTGTTGCCTTCATCTGTGTGCCCAATGAACGCTTTGCATATACAAATTTATCGAAAGGCCACTTAGGAAGCTTTACTACAACATAGTCCAAAGCCGGTTCAAAGCAAGCATAGGTAGAGCCCGTAACTGCGTTTTTAATTTCGTTTAGTGTATAGCCGATTGCGATTTTAGCGGCAACCTTAGCAATAGGATAACCTGTTGCCTTTGACGCAAGGGCTGATGAACGTGATACACGAGGGTTAACCTCGATTACCGCATATTCAAAGGTTTCGGGGTTAAGAGCAAACTGACAGTTACAACCGCCCTCAACCTTTAAAGCAGAAATAATATTTAGTGCCGCACTACGTAGCATCTGATATTCTTTATCGGCAAGTGTTACAGCAGGAGCAATTACGATGCTGTCGCCTGTGTGTACGCCAACCGGGTCAAAGTTCTCCATAGAACAAACTGTAATAACATTTCCCAGTGAGTCACGCATTACCTCAAACTCGATTTCTTTCCAGCCGGAAATACATTTTTCAACAAGAACCTGAGTAATAGGAGAAAGCTCAAGACCGTTTGATGTGATTTCCCGTAAATCCTCCTCGTTATCTACAATACCGCCGCCTGTTCCTCCAAGGGTGAAGGCAGGACGGATGATAACAGGATAACCGATTTTATTTGCAAAATCCACAGCAGACTCAACGTCATTTACTACAGTTGAGGGAATTACAGGCTGATTAATTTCAAGCATTGTATCCTTGAACATCTGTCTGTCCTCAGCCTTGTCGATAGTTTCCGGAACAGCACCTAACAGCTTAACGCCGTGCTTTTCAAGGAAGCCTTCCTTTGCAAGCTGCATTGATAGTGTAAGACCTGTCTGTCCGCCTAAAGTTGACAGAAGTGAATCGGGTTTTTCTTTTATAATAATACGCTTAACGGTTTCCAATGTTAAAGGCTCGATATAAACCTTATCCGCCATAGCGTTATCTGTCATAATTGTAGCAGGGTTTGAGTTTACAAGGATAACCTCAAGTCCCTCTTCCTTTAAGGCACGGCATGCCTGTGTGCCTGCATAGTCAAACTCGGCAGCCTGACCGATTACGATAGGGCCTGAGCCGATTACCATTACACGTTTAATATCAGATTTTAGTGGCATAATATCATTCCTTATTCTTTATATTATTACGTAGGTTTTAAACTTATTCTTTATTTACTTTCATTAATTCAATAAATCTGTCAAACAGGAAAGCTGTATCCCTCGGTCCACCGCAAGCCTCAGGGTGGAACTGAACGGAAAACGCAGGCATATCGGTATAGTTTATACCCTCGCAGGTTCCGTCGTTTCCGTTTACAAAGCTAACCTTACTGTTCTTTGGAACAGAGTCGTTAATAACAGCATAACCGTGGTTTTGAGAAGTAATAAATACTCTGTTTGTTTCAACCTCTTTAGCAGGCTGGTTTGCACCTCTGTGACCGTAGTGAAGCTTCTCTGTTTTTGCTCCCTGTGAAAGTGCAAGCAGCTGATGTCCAAGACAAATACCGAATGTAGGTATTTTGTTTTTACAAAGCTCCTTTAATGTTTCAATAGCTTCTGCATTTTCCTGTGGATCGCCGGGGCCGTTTGACAGCATAATACCGTCAGGATTCATAGCTAAAATGTCCTTTGCGGAAGTGTTGTAAGGTACAACAGTAACATTACAGCCTCTGTTTACAAGCTCTCTGCCGATATTGTGCTTTGCGCCGTAGTCGATAAGTACAACATCAAGCTCAGGATTTTCAGCTTTAAATGTCTTTTTCTCTTTTATTGAAGTGCTTTTAACGGCATTGCATACAGTATATTCTTTCATTTCCTCAATATCCTTTTCAAGGTTATCAAGGCTGTATGTAAGCTTGCAGTTCATAACACCGTACTCTCTTACAATCTTAGTTAACGCACGGGTGTCAATGTCGTATAATCCGGGAATTTTTGCACTTTTTAAAAAAGTGTCAAGATCCCCTTGGCAACGAAAGTTACTTGGGGCTTGGCACCAATTTCTTACAATATAAGCTTTTAAGGCAGGAGCGTCGCTCTCAAAATCAGAGGGAATTACTCCGTAGTTTCCGATAAGCGGGAATGTCTGAATAACCACCTGACCGTAATAGCTGGGGTCGGTGAGTGTTTCAAGATAGCCTGTCATAGCAGTAGTGAATACAAGCTCTCCTGTAGTTTCTTTTTCATATCCAAAGGATTTACCCTCAAAGTATGTACCGTTCTCAAGAATTAAGTACGCACTTCGGCTCATAATACGACCATTCCTTTCAAATCCTAAATTTATTAGTTCTCATAGGTTTTAATAACCTGTTTTGCAACTGTCAATTTGTTAGTTCTCATATCCATTGCCTGCTTTTCAATATAGCGGTGTGCCTGTTTTTCAGTCATAGACAGGCACTGCATAAGCAACAGCTTTGCTCTGTTGACTATTTTCACCTCTTCAAGCTTGCTTTTAAGCTGTTTATTTTCAGATTCCACTGACAATAAACGCTCCTTAAAGCACTGGGTAAAAATCATATAGTGGTGGAACAGGTGTTTATTAACAGGCTTTTGAATAACCAACACACCGTAGGAGTCAACCATAGAGGCAACCTCCATTGCTTTCTCCTGTTGTACCACAAGTATTACGCAGGACTTTGTATTATCCGCACAGAATATGGAAAAATCAATTCCGGATTCCTCGCTTAAAGGAGTGTTGATTACAATTAAATCATACTCTGTATCCAACACCTTTTCCCTTGCATCCTCCGTGCTGACAGTACAGTCAACATTATCGTAATTTTCTGTGGACAAAAGTTGCGCAATGGCTTTTATGCTTGCTTCTGTTTTAGAAACAATTAATGCTTTTTTCATAACATCACCATCATAATATTTTAAAGTATCAAATGCAAAAAGTGATTACATATTAGAAT
>CAMFQG010000075.1 GCA_945980035.1 uncultured Clostridia bacterium | reverse complement strand
GCCTTCGTCGGCAGCGTCAGATGTGTATAAGAGACAGATAATGTTTATAACAATTAAATCCCTCTAAAAACAGTGAAGGGAACAAGATATAATTTGACGTGCAAAGAGAGTTAACGGTTGGTGTAAGTTAACCACAAGAATTATATGAATAGCTCATCCCGGAGTTTTCTGTCTGATATTTAGGGCAGAACGCCAGACTGCGTTATCGGTCAGGACTTTGTTAGAAGTCTGTAAGGAGCATATCGTGAGGTATGTTTGAATTTGGGTGGTACCACGAATTTAAGTTCGTCCCTATTTTTAGGGGCGATTTTTTTGCGTATATAATGTATAGGAGGATTTACTATGAATGACGGCTTTAAAAAGTACATTCCTTTCAAGCAAATTGATTTGCCGGACAGAGAATGGCCTAACAAAACTATTACAAAAGCACCTATCTGGTGCAGTGTTGACTTAAGGGACGGCAACCAAGCCCTTATCGACCCAATGAATATGGAGGAAAAGCTTGAATTTTTCCACACTCTTGTTGATATCGGAATCAAGGAAATAGAAATCGGTTTTCCGTCAGCATCAGAAACTGAATATGAAATCTGCCGAGAGCTTATTGAAGGCGGTCATATTCCTGACGACGTTACAATTCAGGTTCTTGTACAGGCAAGAGAACACTTAATCAGAAAGACCTTTGATGCTATCAAGGGCGCTAAAAACGTAATTGTGCATTTCTACAATTCAACCTCTACCCTACAGCGTAAGGTTGTATTCAAAAAGGATATGCAGGGCGTAATTGATATTGCCGTTGAGGGTGCAAAGTTAATTAAGCAGTTGACTGATGAATTTGAGGGCGACACAAATATTCGTTTTGAATATTCGCCGGAGAGCTTCAGCGGTACTGAAATGGATAATGCTGTAGAAATTTGCAAGGCTGTTATGGACGCACTTGGTTCAACAAAGGAAAATCCTGTTATCCTTAACCTGCCTAACACCGTTGAAATGTGCACAGCCAACACATACGCAGACCAGGTTGAGTACTTTATCAAGCACTTACCTAACAGAGAGGCTGCAATTATCAGCGTTCACCCTCATAACGACAGAGGCTGCGGTGTTGCTGCAACAGAGCTTGCACTTCTTGCCGGTGCTGAAAGAGTTGAGGGTACATTGTTCGGCAACGGTGAGAGAACAGGCAACCTTGATATAGTCACTGTTGGCTTGAATATGTTTACACAGGGTGTTGACCCTGAGCTTGATTTATACAATCTGCCAAAGTTGAGAGATGTTTACGAAAGATGCACTAATATGAAAATCGACCCTCGTCACCCATACGTTGGCGATTTGGTATTTACTGCTTTTTCAGGCTCCCACCAAGACGCAATAAACAAAGGTCACATTTATATGGACGAAACCCATTCCGACTATTGGGAAATTCCTTATCTGCCTATTGACCCTGCCGATGTTGGCAGAGAATACGAGCCGATTATCAGAATTAACTCCCAAAGCGGTAAAGGCGGTGCGGCTTTTGTTATGAATCACACCTTTGGCTACGATATGCCAAAGAGAATGCACCCTGAATTTGCAAAGCTTGTTCAGAAAAAGTGTGAGGAATTGGAAAGAGAGCTGATTCCTAAAGAGCTGTTAGATGTATTTGAAGAAAACTATTTGAACATAAAGCAAAAATATGAGCTTGTAAGCCACAAGGTTTATGAGGAAAGTGAAAACGACAAGCATTATGTTCATTTTAAAGGCAAAATGAAAATAGACGGTGATGACGTTGTTACCCTAAACGGTGTAGGCAATGGTCCTATTGACGCATTCTTCAAGGCATTAGAGCCTGTAAACGTAGGCAAGTACAAATTTGTAAACTACAGCCAGCACGCAATTTCAGGCGGTAGTGACAGTAAGGCTGTGTCCTACATTGAACTGCAAAAGCCTGACGGCAAGAATATATTTGGCGTTGGTATTGATTCCAATGTAAACTTTGCATCTATCTTGGGTGTGTTAAATGCAATTAACAGAGCAGAAATAGATGAATAATAAACAACAATTATCCCCCACAGGCAACTGTGGGGGATTGCTATATCATTAAAAGCGAGTAGAAACATATTACCGATCTGTATATTTTACCGAGTCGCAAATTTTCTCTAATGTATTATTATCTACATTCCTTTTGTAGGTATAAAACACAAAATCGTTTTTGTGATCATTAAATACAATATAATCCTCTACCTGCGGCTTTCCGTCAAAAGAAACTAATGCCTCACCGGATATCGTTCCTAAAGAATTTACGGAACTGTTCAAACTGACAATACTTAAAAAATTATCGCTGCAAACATTTTTCTCTGCCAAATCACTATTAATTTTAACTGAATCGCCTATTTGAAAACACTCGCTTGTTTCACTTTGAAATAAAACAATATTATTATCGTTCTTTTCATTTTTATCATAGAAGTACAATAATCCGTCTTTCTTGCTGCTTTCCCAGTTGCCCGGAATTTTGAATGATATGGAATCGCTAATACTTATTTCTTTCCATCCAAAGTACATATGTAAATCTAAACTTTCACAAATCACAGAAGTAAATAAAAAAGACAGAATAATTAAAAAAATTACTATAATTGTAATAATAGCCTGACTATACTTTTTTATAAAATTTATTATCATAATCCTCGTCACTCCAATCGTTTAAGATTCGATTAACTCTACGTTTGAAACATATAATTTTAATTCACAACTTTTGCCATTGTTGTAATGCTTGTAGTTTACACTATTATCAACAAATTGTAAATAGGAAAGAAATTATACTTTCCCGCTGAATTGTCATTTAGTTGCTTTATTCTTCGTACTTTACTTTGGACACAGAATTTTCATTACTATCGACTATGTTCATCGGAGCCAATTCAATGAGTTCTCCAACAATTAAATCATAATACTCATTTGGAGCATCGCCAAAAACAAAATGTTTTTCATTATTATCTATAGAAACAGTAACATTCCATGCTTCCCAAAATGCAATGCTATTGTTCTTTTCTGTGGATGTATTGAGTTTACTGATTAAAGACACAATCTCTTCATATTTACTACTTGATATTTCTACCGTCTTTGATTCTGTATCCTTCAGTGTTCCATTGATATAACTGTCTAATGTTTCCCCTTTCTCACCGTTACTTTTTTGAATATTATATGTTTTATTATCATCTAAAGATATAAAATATGATGGTGAATATGGTGAGGATAACTCAACATAAAGCAAAGGCTTTCCTTGTTTTTCCGGTACATCTTTTTCAGGGGCGCATGCTGTGGTAGATATAGAGATAATTAAAACAATCATCACTGATAATAACTTGACTTTTTTCATAGTTTATACTCCTCTTTAAAATAAATTATTCTACTAATAATACGCGCGAAGTATAAAAATGGTTGCATAAATATTCATTGTCAAGTTTATATACTCTTAAATCGCCACAAATTTAAAACCGTTTTGCTTTGCGTATTTTTCAGCGGCTGTGCCTTTATAACCTTTAATTGTGAAACCGTCCTTGCGTATTATAGTGTTACTGTGATTATTTTTCCAAATATACCCTAAGGCTCTTTTGCCAATCTTTTTAACACTCTTTGGAATTGTTATCGTTTTTAGTTTTTTACAATTAAAAAAGGCTTCTTTATCAATAGTTTTAATACCCTCTGATATTGAGATTTTTTTCAGTTTTTTACAGTTACCAAATGCACAATAACCAATACTTTTCACATTGTTTTGTATTGTTACTTTTTCAAAGTTACTACAACCCCAAAAAGCAAACTTACCAATAGTCTCCACCTTTTTGGGAATGTTAATTTTTTTCAACTTACTGCAATTAATAAATGTATAATCATTTATCGCTACTATGTTTTGAGGAAGTTTAACTTCAGTTAATGATGTGCAAAATTCAAAGGCACGTTTTCCTATCTCCTTAACGGAATCCGGAAGACTTATTGTTTTCAGGCTTTCACAGCCTTTAAAGACTTCTCTGCCGATTTTTTCAACACCGTTACTGAAAGCTACATTCTCCATTCCGGAACAATTATAAAATGCTCTGTACTTTATTTTCTTAACGTTTTCTGGGATAGTAATTTCCTTTAAGTTGTAACATTCTTCAAAAACGCTTTGTTCCAATGTTTTTATATTAATCGGCAGATTAATTTTTTCAAGACTTGAACAATATATAAAAGCCTTAAACCCAATTTTTGTTATAGTATTCGGAAGTTGAATTGTTTTTACTTTCCAGTAATTATTATTGTTCCCCTCCGGAGCATCAACCCAAAAACTACCAAATCCGCCGTTGGGAATACTTGTAACACCTTCTGTAAGTACTATATTTTCCGGATTTTTCACTTTACTCCAAGGAGCATTATTATCATACTCCGCCATATCACCGATAATATTTATAGTAAGCGTTTTTGTGTTTTCGTCATAGGTATATGTTGCGTTGTCCTTTTTGTTTGTAGATTCGGTTGAACTTTCTGTTGCTTTAGTCTGTGTGTTATATTTGGTATTATTTACTGTATCATAAACATCGCTAACCACAGGAAAGTTTCTTTTATTTACAGTTGTATTTGGTATTGTATTAACTTCTACAGTTTTGTTTAAACCCATCGTATCTGAACAAGATGCCAATGTTAATATCATAATAGTACTCGCTATTAAAATTAAAATCCTTTTCATTGGTTTTACCTCCTTATCTGATAATTTGTTAAAATGTTACTGAATGACTGTCATTCCGTTATAACAGGTTAATTTTTTCATAACACAGACAAATAAGAATACCTTTATACCACCACGAATTTAAATCCGTTTTGCTTTGCGTATTTTTCTGACTGACTGCCTGACTTTCCTTTTATGGTAAAGCCTTGTATTTTCTTCAATTTGTATTCTCCGTCTTTACCCTTTTTAACGTAAAAGCCAAAGGCTCTTGCCCCTATTTTTTTAACATTTTTTGGGATAGTAACCTTTTTTAAGGATTTGCAATTATAAAAAGCACAATACCCAATCTTGACTTCTTTTGTTGTTTTAAAAGTAACCTTAGATAGATTTGTACAGCGAAAGAACGCATTATATCCTATTTTCTTTACTCCCTTTGATACAACTAAACTTTTCAAGTTTTTATTATACGAAAAAGCACTAACATTTATCTTCTCTACAGCTTTTGGTACTTTAAAAGTTTCTTCCTTTTTATTACTTGGATAGTAATATAGCTTTGTTTTATCTTTATTATATAGCACACCATTTTCTGCACTATATTTTGTATTCTCCTCGCTTACTGTTATCTTCTTAATCGGTGTATCCTCAAACACGTCAATTCCTATATATTTAACGTTTTTACCGAAATAAAACTTAGTAAGTCCTGTTCCGGAAAAAGCGTCGCAATCAATTTCTGTTACACTGGAAGGCAACCTTATATCTTTCAGATTTGGGCAATTGGAAAACGCAAGATCTCCTATTTCTTCTACACCAAAAGGAATTTCCACAGCCCTCAACTTTGGACAATAGCTAAAAAGTGAAGACGGTATTTCAGTAATCCCATTTCCTAATGTAACCTTTTTAAGGTTTTTACATTGACTAAAGGAGCCATTGCCTATCTCTTTTATGCTGTTTGGAAGTATTACTTCTGTTATATCTGAATGATGATAAAATCCGGCATTTGGTGACAATGCATCCATTTCCATATAATATTTATCATCAATATCAACTCCAAGTTTTACTACTTTACGACCTTCAATCTCCGAAGGCACGGTAACCTTTGTATCTTTTCCAACATAATGTAAAATCTGCACACCGTCATCCACAAAACAGTAAATATAGTCATTATTCCTATATGTTTTAACTTTTGCAGATGCCGAAATAATTGTAAGTAATGAAGTTAATATTAGCGTTGCTAACAGAATTGATATAAACTTTTTCATAATTCTCTCTCCCTTATAGATAAAACTAACTTTTGGTCTTTGTGCTTTTTCAACACAAATATATCATAGAAATATAAAAATTCCAATAAAATGTTACAGTTGGTAGGTAAAACGTGATAGTTGGTAGTTTTATTTCTAATTTGGAATAATTTTGCAATTAAAAGTCTGTAAAAAGACAACCAATTAAATTCTTCCTTTATTGTTGTATTATTACTACTAAAAATGATACCGTCAGCTGTTCTCACAAACAGTTAATGATAACCTACAAATGATACATTATCATCCTTTTGCAGAGAATACGCTATCTTATTTAAGGTATCATCATCAACACTGTTATCGTTAACGTAAAAGGTAGTATATAGCATCTTCAAAAATACAACTTCCTGATTTTTGTCTTCTGTTTTAATCAATGCCTTACCTTTCATTACTCCGTCCATCAGCCATTCATATGATAACTCCTCTATAGCCTGAAAGCTTTGACTAATTGCATTAGATTCAATAATTCCTTTTTCATAATTTGAATCTGACATAATTCCCACATTGGAATTGCTCTGGAATAAGAATATATTTTCATTATTGTTATCTTCGCAAAAATAAATAAGGTTATTTTTTTCTTTTACTACCCAGTTGGATGGAACTTTTATTTCACCTGTATTATTAATTGTAACTGTATTCCAATTACTGTAATCAGCCAAGCCGAATTCATAAAGGACATTATTACAGCTACTCATAGTTAGTGCTAAAATAATAACTAATAATAAGCTTATAAAAAATCTTTTCATAAAAACACTCCTTTTAGTTTACTTTTGAAAATATTACAATAATTGATAGCGCATATACAGTTATACTGTATATCTGTATATTACCACTCGGTAAATCAACTTACAATATTAAATACAGAGAAAAACCAATCATAAATTTGTGAAATCTATACAAATAAAACACAAAAATTCCTCCTCTTTCGAGAAGGAATTTTATTCTGTCTTTTTTGTACTAAAAACAAGCAGGCAAAAAAGCTTTAGTTGTAATAATAAATAATAATTATGTTTCATCTATAGTTATATCAATAGCCTTAATATTATGATTTTTTACATAGTCATATGCAGGTGACTTGCGTATGTAGTCAAAGAAATTTTCGTCGGTTTCATCGCTCCAAAATGAAGCTTCAAGGCACTGATTTTCTTCATCGGGAGCAAACATCAAGCTTACACATAATTGATAATATTCATCCTCTCCGTCAGGATATTGTCTTATCAATTCATAGTAAAACAACTCCTCGCCGGTAAAATCATAAACACCGTACTCATGTAATAAAAGATCATCTTCTATTGGAGTCTTGCACATTTCCTCAAAAACATCAATAATTTCATCTACCGTATTATTAATTGAAATATTTTTCTTTAAAAACTTTAACAAAGACATATAGCTCACCTCATTGTTTATAATGCAGTCTTTTATAAAACACCGCATTGAAATCAGTATATCATAAAGAGCGGTGGCGGGGCAAGGGTTTTTATACAGTGGTGTAACAGCGTTAGGTGTAACCCCAACGATGTTTTCAGTTTAACGCAATACAAAACAAAAAGGACTACCGAAGTAGTCCTCTTATTCTGTCTTTCGTTTACGAAAAAGATTTTTTGTTTGAATCAGTATGAATCTGAACCACTGAAAAGTATTCAGTCTATTAACAAAAACAACTCTAAACAACGCATTAAAACAACTTTTTATTTTAATACGTTATTTTACTGTATATTTATTTACTTGCACGATGGCGAATGTAGGGTAATGACTATCATTGATTATACAATAAACAATGGTAAAAATACCAAAAACAAATATTGCAAAAAGCAAAGCCATTTAGTCGGACTTCTGTCCATACTAAATGGCTTTTGTTATTGACTATTGCTATCAGTTATAATGTTGCTTAGCAGTTGGCTTTCATCCTCTGCGTTGTCATTGTATCACGATAGGATAAAAGATTACCTATTACGTTATAAATCACATTATAAGTACTAAACAGATAATAAATTATTGTCTATAGCATATCTTAGATTATACTTTTCACACCATGAAACTGCATCAGCAATTAATCTTTCCTTCAGATACTTACACCAATGCTCTTCCCTTTTGGAATTTTTGGAGATAATATAATAAAATGCTGAATCATAGTTATATTTGGGATATTTTTTTAAAATATCTAAAATATCTTTTTCCAGTTCAGGATAAAATTTCTCAACAAAATCTTTTTCCTCAACTACTATATCTGTTTTATACAACGGAATATATTTTTTTGACTTTTTAAGCTCATATACACTTTTATACTTTCCTTTTTCAATAAGCTTTTCACCGTCATAAATTTTATAATTTGATTTACGTAGCCAAAACATAGGATCAACTGTATTATTTGCATTGACTTCATAGGATAAATCCAAACCATAATTAATAAAATCTTGTGTTATCTTAATTTCACGTTTAAACATATAGTCACCGTTACAACTTAATTTTATATGGTATATTATTATCATTACACCACTTAACGATATCATGTTCTATTTGGCTAGATAAATAATTGTTCCACTTATCCTCTAAAGGATGTGCATCAAAGTAATATCTTGATGCAATTTCATAATCAAATTCAGGGTCAGAATTCTCAATTTTCCTGATTTTTTCATCCGCCTCCGGACAATACTTTTGCACAAATTCTTTTCTTAATTTTACGATATTAGTTTTAGAGAAAGGAATATATTTTTCAGAACTTATAAGCTCATCTACATTTTGAGCTTTGCGTTTTGTAATAAGTTCCTCCGTATTATAAACTTTGTAGTTTGACTTACAAAACCAATAAACAGTGTCATTGGGGGTATTATTTTCTAAAGGATAATATTCACCATATGCAAGCGTTACTGCATCAATTATAAATTTTTTACAAAAAATCATATATATTCATCTACCGTATTATTAAT
>CAMFQG010000074.1 GCA_945980035.1 uncultured Clostridia bacterium | reverse complement strand
GCCTCCCTTGTGTAAAGGGAGGTGGCAAAACTTTAGTTTTGACGGAGGGATTGTGAGCGGTGAATTATACTTTTATGCTATGATAACAGTCCATTTTACAATCCCTCAGTCGGCTTTGCCGACAGCTCCCTTTACACAAGGGAGCCTATTTTGTGTGGAAATATTGCATTACTCTATACACGAGGGAGCCGATTTGCACCATAATTCCGCTACAACGCCTTACAAGGGAGCCGATTTGTACCATGATTTTGCAACAACACTATACAAGTATGCCGATTTAATTTTGCTTTTGGACTATTTTGTATTCGTCATAGAGCTGGAAGTAGTGACAGTCGTAGGTGCTTTGCTGCATAAACCTCGCCATTTCGTCCTCGTCAAGATTTATTTGACAGTAATAGCACTGATATTCATCATCAAAAACATAGTTTGCACAAAACTCACAATTAGTTTTACTCATCCTTGTCACCTCTTGCAGTATCTAAAAAGTCATATTTATTGTATTCAAAAGGTGTGTAATTGTCGAAGAAGTCAAATATCTCCTGTGGGTTATCGCTTACAATCATCAAGTTCCTGCACTGTTCGCTCATAAAGCCCTGGGCAATAGCTGTGTCTAACATTCTCAAAATATCGTCATAATAATTGTTTACGTTATAAATTGCTATAGGCTTTTTGTGACGGCGGAGCTGTTTTAACGTCAAAATCTCAAAGAACTCCTCAAAGGTTCCGATTCCGCCGGGCATTATTACAAAGCAGTCGCTTTTATCCTCCATAATCTGCTTACGTTCACGCATAGTATCTGTGCGGATAAGGTCACATTCCGTATAAATTACGTCCATTTCGTCAAAGAAGTAGGGCACTACTCCGATTATATTACCCTTTTCCTGTGCTGTTCCGCGAGCTACTGCTCCCATTATTCCGTACTTGCCTGCACCGAACACAAGAGTGTGTCCGTTCTTGCCGAGAGCTTTGCCAAATTCCACACCTGCGTTAATGTAACTTTTGTCTATATTTTCACTTGATGCACAAAATACACAAATATTCATAAAAACCTCCAAAAAATTTACTTTCAAAATCAATTGAAAAATGATATATATTAGTATAATATAATATTATATTGTATTTACCGAAATGTCAATTAGGGGAAAGTGATGGGAAAAGATATTAAAAATAAAAATATTTTAGAATTAAGCTGGCCGATATTTGTTTCTGCCTTTTTAGGCATTATGCTTGGAAACGTGGACACGGCTATGCTTTCTCAATACAACGAAAACGCAGTTGGCTCTGTAGGAAACGCAAACACTATCTTGGGATTTTTAACCCTGACCTTTACTATTGTTTCCAGTGCCACCGGTATTCTTACAGCTCAGTACCTTGGAGCTAAAATAAAGGACAGGCTAAATCAAGTATATACAGTTTCCGTTCTTTTTAACCTTGTGCTGAGTGTTTTTATCAGCCTTATTCTGTATTTCTTAAACGAGCCTATTATGGCTTTGCTACAGGTTCCCCCGGAAATCAGACCGGACGCGTCTATATATATGCAGATTGTAGGGGGACTTATATTTGCGCAGAGTATATTCAGCACCTTTGACCAGATTTTCAGAAACAACGGCAAAACTAAAATCGGTATGGTGCTTGCATTGATGATGAACATAATCAACCTTGTGGGTGACTACAGCGTGCTGTACGGTCCGCTAAAGGTTTTTAACTTCGGCGTGGCAGGAGTTGCTATGGTTACGGCTGTCAGCAGGATTGCTATGCTGATTGTTGCCATTATATACTTTATTTTTAAAATCGACGGTAGCATTGGTGTTAAATATTTGCGACCTTTCCCCACAGACATTTTAAAAAAGCTTTTAGGTTTGGGAATACCTACAGCAGGTGAAAATCTTTGCTACAATTTAAGTCAGATTACCATTGTTGCCATTGTCAACTCCATATGCCTTATGGAAAACTCCACCGTTCCGCTGAACACAAGAGTATATTGCAATCTTTTGTGTGGATTTACATACCTTGTTCCGATGGCGCTGGCTCTGGGTACGCAGATTATTGTAGGACACAGCGTTGGGGGAAACGACTACGACTTTGCGTACAAGCGGGTTAATAAATCCCTGAAAATATCTCTGATTATTTCTATCAGTATAGCTGTCATTAACTGCCTGTTAAGTCCGTTCAGCTTGGGGATTTTCTCAAATAATTCTGCTGTCATAGAGCTTGGCAGTCAGATTATGTTTATCGGCATTTTCCTTGAGTTCGGACGTACAACAAATATTGTAATTATAAACAGTATGAAAGCCGCCGGTGACGTTAAGTTTCCTACCATTCTTGCAATGTGTTCAATGTGGGGACTTTCGGTATTGTTTGCTTTCATATTAGGTATAGTATTCAACTTAGGTTTAAGAGGTGTTTGGATTGCAATGGCGGCAGACGAAATTTTCAGAGGAGTAGTTGTTGCCGTACGTTGGAAAAGAGGAACCTGGAGAGGGAAACGAGTTGTAAGCGAAAGTTAATTTAATGGAAAATTGAAAATGGAAAATGGAAAATGATTAACGAAAAATCGGTCGGGTAGAACATATCTATCCGACCGTATTTGTTGCAATTTATTTAAAGTATTTTACGCCGCTTTCAAACAGAAGCTGGTCTTTATTGAACGGAACATTTGTGTAGAGGTTTTCGCCCTTTCTTTCGGAGTGTCCCATTTTGCCTAAAATTCTGCCGTCGGGACTTGTGATACCCTCAATAGCACATACAGAGCCGTTCAGGTTGTAGGTGATATCGTCGCTTGGGTTTCCGTTTAAATCAACGTACTGGGTAGCAACCTGTCCGTTAGCGATAAGCTTTTTAACAGTTTCGCTGTCTGCAACAAATCTGCCCTCACCGTGTGATACAGGAATTGCAAATACGTCACCTGCGTTTACCCCTGCAAACCAAGGAGATTTTACGGAAGTTACACGAGTGTAAGCCATATGGGAGATATGACGTCCCACTGTGTTAAATGTCAGGGTTGGATCTGTGTCCTTAATATCTCTGATTTCACCGTAAGGAACAAGACCTAACTTAATCAGAGCCTGGAAGCCGTTGCAGATACCAAGCATCAAACCGTCACGGTTTTTCAGAAGATTGTTTACAGCATCTGAAATCTTTGGATTGCGGAAAGTAGTTGCGATAAATTTACCTGAACCGTCAGGCTCGTCACCACCGCTGAATCCGCCCGGGAACATAATCATCTGGCTGCGGTTGATAATCTCTTCCATTTTCTCGATTGTCAGTTCAATGTCAGCAGGCTTTAGATTCTTAACGATAAGTGTTTCCACATTTGCGCCGGCTTTTTCAAAAGCTCTTGCCGTGTCAACCTCGCAGTTTGTGCCCGGGAATACAGGAATAAATACTGTTGGCTTGGCAACCTTTATTGCAGGCGATTTTGTACTTCTTTCTGTATATAGGCTTGCAGACTGTTCCATTTTTGGGCATTGCGCTTTTGTTGGGAATACCTTTTCAAGAGGCGCAGTCCACTTATTGATAATTTCGCTGATTTCGATAGTTTTTGAATGGATTTGGATTTTTGCATCCTCTGTTACCTCACCAAGCATATAGCTTGTAATGCTGTTGTCAAGCTCTGCACCGTCCTCAAGCTCAAGAATAAGAGAGCCGGACAGGGGAGCAAACAGCTCGTCATTAGTAAGCGGTTGTTCAAACTTAAAGCCAAAGTTGTTGCCGAAACAAGCTTTACATACACAGGCAGCTGCACCGCCCTCCTTTACAACAGAAGCGGAAAGCACCTTGCCCTGCTCCATAAGAGCATAAACTGCGTTGTACATTGCCTTTAGCTGTTCCCACTGAGGCATTAAGGTTTCTTTATTTTCAGGTACAGGCACATAAACTACCTTTGAGCCTGCTTTCTTAAATTCTGCGGAAATTGTCTTGCTTGCCTTTGTCATTGCTACCGCAAAGGATACAAGGGTAGGCGGAACGTCGATAGTTTCAAATGTACCGCTCATTGAGTCTTTACCGCCGATTGACGGAATACCTAACTTCAGCTGTGCCTCCATTGCGCCAAGCAAGGCCGCTGCAGGCTTGCCCCAACGCTCAGGCTTGTCCATAAGTCTTTCAAAGTATTCCTGGAATGTGAGCCTTGCTTTCAGCGGATATGCACCGATTGCAAGCAGCTTTGAAAGAGATTCAACTACTGCGTAAGCAGAGCCGTGGAATGGGCTCCAGCGTGATACACCGGGGATAAAGCCGTAGCTCATTGCAGTTGCGTCATCAGTTTCACCCTTAATAAGCGGAATTTTAGCAGCCATAGCCTCCTGCGGAGTAAGCTGAGTTTTTCCGCCAAATGGCATAATAACAGTTCCTGCGCCGATTGATGCGTCAAACCTTTCTGACAAACCGATTTGTGAACAAACCTCAAGTCTTGCCATATTCTCCTTAATTGCCTCTGTTACTTCCATATCCTTTAGCTTTTCAGGGCAGGAATTTCTGTAGCAGTTTTCTGCGTCGGGAGCAGTAATATATGCGTTTGAAACCTGAGTTACACCGTTTGTATTCAAGAACTCTCTTGAAAGATTTACGATTGTATCTCCACGCCAGTTCATTGTCAGTCTTGGGCTTTCTGTTACCACTGCAACAGCTGTAGCCTCGAGGTTTTCTGTTTCGGAAAGCTCAATGAATTTCTCAACGTCAGCCTTATCAAGGACAACAGCCATTCTTTCCTGTGACTCGGAAATAGCCAGCTCTGTACCGTCAAGACCCTCGTATTTTTTAGTAACCTTATCAAGATCAACTGTAAGACCGTCTGCAAGCTCGCCGATAGCAACGCATACACCGCCTGCACCAAAGTCGTTACATCTCTTTATCATTTTAGCAACCTGTGGGTTGCGGAATAATCTCTGAATTTTTCGTTCTGTAGGAGGATTACCCTTTTGAACCTCTGCTCCGCAGGTTTCGATTGAGCTTAATGTGTGAGCCTTTGAGGAACCTGTTGCACCGCCGCAACCGTCACGTCCTGTTCTACCGCCTAAAAGTACGATTACATCGTCAGGAGCAGGAACCTCACGTTTTACGTTCTCCTTTGGAGAAGCGCCGATAACTGCACCGATTTCCATACGCTTTGCAACGTAGCCTTGGTCGTAAAGCTCAACAACCTGTCCTGTTGCAAGACCGATTTGGTTGCCGTAGGAGGAGTATCCCTGTGCAGCACCTGTTGTAATCTTACGGCTTGGGAGCTTGCCCTCCATAGTGTCCTTGAATGGAATTGTCGGATCACCTGAGCCTGTTACACGCATAGCCTGATAGATATATGCTCTGCCTGACAACGGATCACGGATTGCACCGCCTAAGCAGGTAGCCGCACCACCGAAAGGCTCTATTTCAGTTGGGTGGTTGTGGGTTTCGTTCTTAAACTGGACAAGCCACTTTTCTGTAACGCCGTCTATTGTAACAGGCACTTCAATAGAGCAGGCGTTGATTTCTTCACTTTCGTCAAGGTCAGGAATCATACCTCTCTTCTTAAGAGCCTTAACACCCATTAAAGCCATATCCATCAGAGAAACATCTCTGTTTGTGTTCTCGCCGTAAACCTCTGTGCGGGTATCGTAATAAGCCTGTAGTGCGTCCTCGATAACCTTGCCTAAAGCCTTTTTCTCTATTTCAATTTTGTCAAGTCTTGTTAAGAATGTAGTGTGACGGCAATGGTCGGACCAGTATGTGTCAATTACTCTGAGCTCGGTAACTGTAGGATCTCTGTGCTCTGTATCTCTGAAATAATCACGGCAGAATTTCAAATCAGCCAATGTCATAGCAAAGCCCATTGAACCGAAATACTCAGCCATTTGTTCATCATTCCACTGAATAAAGCCCTCAACGGTTTTAACCTTGTCAGGTTGGTCAATAGGAATATCCAAAGACTCCGGCTTATCAAGAGATGCAAGACGGCTTTCAACAGGGTTGATAAGATACTGCTGTACCTTAACAAACTCTTCCTCTGTAATATCGCCCTTCAGTGCTACAACTCTTGCTGTTAAAATTTTACATCTTTCACCCTGAGTTAAAAGCTGAACGCACTGTTCTGCGGAGTCGGCTCTCTGGTCATACTGTCCCGGCAGATACTCCATTGCAAACACCTTCCAGCCATCATCAACAGGCAGAGTTTCCTCATAGATAATATCCTGGTTAGGCTCGGACAATACAATATTTTTTGCCTTGTCAAAATCCTCCTGTGAAAGGCCTTCAATGTCGTAACGGTTTACAAAGCGAAGCTCCTCAATGTTTTTTATACCAAGATTGTGTCGCAAATCCCACTTTGTCTGGTCTGCTACAATATTCATACCTTGTCTTTTTTCAACAAATATTCTTATTACCTTTGGCACTACAAACTCCCCCAATATAAAAATTCACTTTATATTATCATACTTTTTAATAATTTTGTTTTAATTAAGGAATTATATTATAATAATGTTGCAAAAAACTGCTTTTGTTGTTAGAATAAATGCAGTTTATTTTTGAGGAGAATATTATGAGTTTTGTTAAGAAAAACAGTTTAGGCATTATATTATGCCTGGCTATAGGTATTCCGTCCTATTTTTTAGGCACACTTTTTCCTATAATCGGCGGCCCTGTTTTCGCTATATTAATCGGTATGGCTGTAGCATTTATACCAAAGGGAAATTATTTTGACGTTGGTATAAAATGGGTGTCAAAAAAAGTTTTGCAATTTGCAGTTATTTTGCTGGGCTTTGGTATGAACCTTTTAAATATTCTACAGGTTGGAGCTCAGTCCCTGCCTATAATTATTTCAACAATTTCAACTGCACTTATCTTAGGATTTATACTGTGCAAGGTTATGAAAATTCCCTCAAAAGAAGGCACCTTAGTTGCAGTAGGCTCTTCTATTTGCGGTGGCTCAGCCATAGCGGCGGCTGCACCTGTGGTTGATGCAGATGACGAGGAAATCGCAAAATCAATTTCGGTAATTTTTCTGTTCAACGTAATTGCCGCTTTGATTTTCCCTGCACTGGGACAGGCAATCGGATTTACAGACGCTGGCTTCGGTATGTGGGCAGGCACAGCTATCAACGACACCTCTTCCGTTACTGCGGCAGGAGAAAGCTGGAATCAGATGATGGGCACAGACGTCGCCTTAAAGTCAGCGACTATTGTTAAGCTTACACGAACACTGTGCATTATTCCCGTTTGCTTGGGACTTGCGTTTTGGCGTACACATAAAGCAAAAGCTGTGGGAACTGTAAACGGCGGTTCATCCGTAAAGCTAAGCAAAATATTCCCTTGGTTTATTTTGTTTTTCTTAGGGGCATCTGTTGTAAGTACCATATTGTTCGGAATATTCGGCAACAATAATACAGCCGTAAAAGAATCAATGAGCTTTTTATCAACATCAGGTAAATTCTGTATTACCCTGGCAATGGCGGCAATCGGCTTGAACACCAATGTAATCAAGCTTGTAAAAACAGGCGGTAAGGCAATCATTATGGGATTGTTAATATGGGTTGCAATATCACTTGTAAGCTTGGGAGTTCAGTATATTATGCAGATGTGCGGAGTTATGCAATCCTTTGCATAAGAGGAATATTATAAATATTTTGGCGGTATAATATTGACATATTAAAATATTGTTGATATAATAACAGTTGCGTAAAACAGCTGAGGGCCATTAGCTCAGCTGGTTAGAGCTATCGGCTCATAACCGATCGGTCCGGGGTTCGAGTCCCTGATGGCCCACCAAAAATAAAAGGTATCTGTATGGATACCTTTTATTTTTGGCCATCAGGGAGTCGAAGCCGACCGTTAAGAAAATGCTCCTGTGGAGCATTTTTAGGGAGGAGCGTTGATGATACACTTCCCCCTTACGTGAACACAGACGGCGAGATGGAAGTCCTCTATAGATGAACACACTGATGGCCCACCATTTTACCGATAGTTCAAAAATTTTTTATTGATACGGTAATAAATCATACATAAATTATTTAACTGCCACAGGATTTATCCAAAAATCCTGTGGCTTTGCTTATTTAATTTATTTGCTTTTTAATCTACCTATTATTATAATCATCAAAGTAATCTCCTACTTCTTCATCAGTAGGTAAATATGGGTACAAGTCCTCGTATGCCTCTACCTCTCTGAAATCCGTAATTGCCGAGGGAATCAGCCCTGTGCAATCATAGGTAGAAAAAGTATTCATATCAAAACCCTCGTCAAAGGGTATATTTTCGTAATTTTTTCCATATCTGTTCATAGTTTCACCTCACAAATATTTTGTAAAAATAGTATTGCAAAAAGTTTGCGGTTTTTGTGTGGTAATATTTAAAAATTTGTGATAGAATATAATTGAGTTTTGGGGGCGAAATTATGAAAATTTTTAATTTTAAAAAAACTGTAAGCGTTATTCTTGCCACAACTATGCTGTGCAGTGCATTGGCAGGAACTGCTTTCACTGCAAACGCAACAGGAGGGAAAATCAGCTATGTTTTCAGCGGTGACGAAAAGGACAAATGCGGTTTCGCTGAGGGCAAGGTAACCTTGCAAGGCGTTGCCGACGGCGAATATTCCCTTTATTGGGCTGATGATTCAAAGGCTTTGGAGGGTTACTATGAGATTTCCAAGCTAAAGGTAAAGGGCGGAAAAGCCTCTTTCAGCTTTGGCGACCACACAGCAATTCCCGTTGACGCAGAAAAGATAATCGCAACAACAGGCGACGGCAAAAAAGTCAGCGACGCTGTTGCAGTTTATGATATTCCCGACTACAAAAAGCCTGCTTACAAATCAGAGGACGCAAACTACACATTTATGAATTACTCCGATATTCATATTGACAAGCAACGCAATCTCTATTATACATACGCCCAAATGCACTTTGAAAAGGCATTAGAAGTTGCGGCAAACCGTAATGTGGATTTTATCGTAACCGCAGGTGACAACATTACAAATGCAGAGGGGCCCGCAAACGAGTTTGATTTATATCAGCAGATTTTGGCTGACTCCCCATACTGCAACCCAATCTATGAAGCAAGCGGAAATCACGAAATAAGAGTAGGCGAACCAAACGCCTTGCT
>CAMFQG010000073.1 GCA_945980035.1 uncultured Clostridia bacterium | reverse complement strand
ATTTTACAATCCCTCAGTCACTTCGTGACAGCTCCCTTTACACAAGGGAGCCTTTGTACTAATCAAATCAGTCGCTCTACTTTACACAAGGGAGCCTTTATTAAAATTGATTCATTCTTATATACAAGAGGAAGCAAATGGACAGAAAACACAATAAATCTATTGTAAATAATGCTAAAAATTTACGAAAGAATATGACAAAGGAAGAACGACATTTATGGTACGATTTCTTACGCACCTACAATATTAAATTTTTAAGACAAAAAGTGCTTGGTAAATATATTGTTGATTTTTACTGTGCCAAGGCAAAATTAGTTATAGAACTTGATGGCTCTCAACATTATGATGAAGAAGGCATTAAAAAAGACAAAGAACGCACAGAATACCTTGAGCAATACGGAGTAAAGATTATAAGAATACCAAATAATTATATCAACCAAAATTTCAATGGTGTTTGCGAGTATATAGATAACATCGTCAAACAGTCCCTCAGTTAGAGTTGCTGACATTTTCTCCCTTTATTTAACTAAAAATTGAGTATGAAATTGCCTCCCTTGTGTAAAGGGAGGTGGCAAAAATCTTGATTTTTGACGGAGGGATTGTGGGCTGTGAATATAACTTTTCTACTGTGATAAAGGTTTATTTTTACAATCCCTCAGTCACTTCGTGACAGCTCCCTTTACACAAGGGAGCCTTTGTACTAATCAAATCAATCGCTCTACTTTATACAAGGGAGCCTTTTTTATTTGTTTATTATTTATATGTATTGGGGCAGATTTCTTTTATTTTATCACGCAAGGTCAGGAAGTCCTGAAATGCATCCTCTTTCTTTCGTGGGTCACGCAATACTGCCGCTGGGTGGTACATTGCCATCATTTCAACATTGCCTTTTTTGATAAAAACACCGTGCTCCTTTGTGATTTTAAAATTAGGGCGAATGATTTTTATTGCGGCAATTCTGCCAAGACAGACGATTATTTTCGGCTTAATGAGCTTTACTTGATTTCTAAGCCAATCTATGCACATTTCCTGTTCCTCAGGCTTTGGGTCACGATTGTGGGGCGGTCGGCATTTTACTATATTTGCTATGTAGATATTCTTTTTTCTGTCTAAATCTACTGCATACAGCATTTTGTCAAGGAGCTGTCCCCCACGTCCTACAAAGGGTTCACCCTGTAAATCCTCGTTTTCTCCGGGTCCTTCACCTATGAACATTACTTCTGCATTGGTATTGCCTACGCCAAATACAACATTATGCCTCGTTTTGCAAAGCTCACATTTATTGCATTTTTTACATTCTCTTTCCAATTCTACAAAATTATCGTACAAAATATCCTCCTTTTAATAAAACAGGTTGAAATTTTTAGAGTAAAGTAGTAAAATATTATCATAGCCCAAGGGCAAATATTTTAGATTGGTGGTAATCAAAATGAAAGTAATGGTAGAAACTTCTGCTCATCACGTTCACGTATCTAAAGAAGTGCTGGAAACTCTCTTTGGTAAAGACGCAAAATTAACAAATAAGAAAGACCTTTCTCAGCCGGGACAGTTTGCTTGTGTTGAAAAGGTTACTGTAGTAGGCCCTCGCGGAGAAATGACCATGTCAATTTTAGGCCCTGAGCGTAAGGACACTCAGGTTGAGATTTCCTTAACTGACGCTCGCAAGTTAGGTATCGCTGCTCCGATTCGTGAGTCAGGCAACATTGAGGGTACACCGGGTTGTAAATTAGTTGGACCTGCAGGTGAATGTGAAATTCCTTGCGGTGTTATTGCTGCTAAAAGACACATTCACTTAACTCCTGACGACGCTAAGGAAATGGGACTTGAGGACAAGCAAATTGTTTCTGTTAAGGTTGGTGAGCCGGGTAACCGCGAAACAATCTTCGGCGACGTTGTTGTTCGTGTTCATCCTACATATGCTGCCGCTATGCACATTGATACTGATGAATCAAATGCTGCTGCATTGGGCGGTACAGTTTACGGCGAGATTATTAAGTAATCAATATCAAATATATAAGCTAAGAGCAGATGAAAATCTGCTCTTTTTTCTTTATTGGAATTTAAATTACATTGTAATTATTGTGAACAGGATTCCAAAGTAGTGACAGGCACTGCCTAATACGGTAAATATGTGCCATATTGAATGAAAGTACTTTACCTTTTTTATTGCGTAAAATACTACTCCGAGTGTGTAGAATACACCGCCTGCTACTATCAACATAAAGCAATACAAATTCATAATTTCAAGCAGGGGTTTAATAGCAAATATCACTACCCAACCCATAGCGATATAGCAAACTACTGAGGGTTTGCTGTACTTTTTTAAGTCAATAGCATTAAAAACAATGCCCAAAATCGCCGCTGCCCACACTACTCCGAACAGTATCCAGCCATAGACACCACGTAAAATTGAAATCGTAATAGGGGTATATGTTCCTGCTATAAGAAAAAATATGTTTGTATGATCCATTATGCGAAAAAATCTTTTTGCTTTTTCGTGAGTAATCGCATGGTAAAGCGTGCTCATAGCATATAGCATTATTAAGCTTCCGCCGTAGATTGCGGAGCCTACAACCGACCAAGCATCGCTGTAAATTACAGAAAAAACTATTAATACAGCAGTTCCGCCTACTGCAAGTAACGCACCTACTCCATGAGTAACTGCGTTAAAAATTTCTTCTCCTAATGAATATCTGTTTTTTAATTTTTCCATATTATCACCTAAAGGTATTGTATCACTTTATTATAATACAGGCAATAGATAAATATTTGGAATTTAACTACAATCCGTATTTTGTTTTAATACGGATTATTTTTTTGCTAAACAGGGGTACTAAAATCAATAGAAAGATTACGTTTGATACAATATAAATTCCTATTATTGGCAAAGAAGCGGATACCGACGCGATAAAACGGGATATATTAAACATTCCGTCTGCCCACAAGGTTGTCCACACGTCCATAATAAGAGAATATACAACACCTGAAAAAACACCGTACAGCACTAACACAATTTTACTGCGTAAAAGTCGGTTAGATAAAATCCCTGCCAAAAAGCCGATAATCCCCCAGCAGAACATTTGAAAGGGAGTCCAAGGCCCTTGACCGAAATAAAAATTTGAAATTACCGCTGACAAAGAGCCTACCATAAATCCAAACTCACTGCCAAAATACATTGCAGATATTATTACCATTGCTGTTACAGGCTTAAAAAAAGGCAGAGGTGCAAAGATAAATCTGCCTGCCACCGACAAAGCTGTCATTACTGCAAGTATTACTGTTTTTCTTGTGTTGTTTTCTTTTTTTTCAAATGTCAGAAAGAACGGAACACAGCCAATAACTGCAATTAACATTGAAATAATAGAATAACTACTGTTGCCAAATACCATAACTCCGCCTACGATTAGCAAAGGAATAACAGCAAAAACTAAAATATATTTAACAATCCTTTTAGTCATTCTTTACCTCTTTACATACTTTTATAATATCCTCAAGGGTGACAACATTTTCTACAATCCCTCTGCTAATCTTTGCAACAGAAGTCGTGTAGAACAAATTATCCGTAAAAAATCTTTTTGTTTCCGCTTCAGTAGTAATCATCCCGTCAAAAAGCAATCCGCATCTATCTGCGTACATCGCGGTAAATTCAACATCGTGTGTTACCAGCACTATGGTTTTTCCGCTGTTCTTTATCTGAGATAAAAACTCTCCCAGCTCTTCCCTTGCAAAGCTATCAATACCCTTTGTAGGTTCATCCAGTAAAAGCACATTTGGATTAGTTAACAATATCTTTAGAATAGCAGTCTTTTGCAACTCTCCCCCACTTAAATCATATGGATGACGGTTGAGAAGTGCTGACAAACCAAATTTCTCAAATAATTCTATATAAGAATTATTTGCCAATATTAAATCCTCACGTACAGTATCTTTTACAAACAAATTTTTAGGATTTTGAGGCAAATAAGCTAACTTGTTATTAAAAGTATTAATCTTGCCTCTGTACTGTTTGAGCTGACCTGAAATAATTTTCAACAAGGTTGACTTGCCACATCCGTTAGCACCTAAAATTCCGTAGATTTCTCCGCTGTTTACTGTAAGACTGCAATTATGAAGTACATCTTCTGATTTCTTTGAATAACGAAACCACAGGTCTTTACAGGAAAGTGCAGTTGAGTTACTGCTTTTATTCTCGTTATGTATTTTTGTATTACCAAATTTATAATTCTCGATAAGAAATTTCCTGCTGTCCTTTACAGTAAGAGGAATCTCCCCTGTTCCCTTTAATTCGTTAAAAATTCTTATAGGTGCAGGCATAGCCTTTGCTATTTTTTTGCCCACTACATTCTTTGCAATTATATTAGGTGCATCAACAGCAGTTACAGAGCCGTTCTCCATAACTGCCACTTTATTTGCAAGCCTAAACACTTCCTGCAAATTGTGTTCTGCAATAATAATCGTAGTGCCGAAATCCTCATTGATACGTTTAAGAGTTTCTATAAATTCAGTTGTTGCGATTGGATCAAGCTGTGAGGTTGGCTCGTCTAAAATAAGCACCTTTGGATTCGTCACCATAACAGACGCCAGGTTTAAAAGCTGTTTTTGTCCACCGGAAAGCTCATTTGTAGATTTGTGGAAAATGTCGGATATACCGAAATATGTGGCAAATTCAGACACCTTTAGACGAATTTCATCACTGCTTAACCCCATATTTTCCAGTCCGAATGCAAGCTCGGTATAAACCTTATCGGTTACAATCTGGCTGTCTATATCCTGCATTATAAAGCCTATTTCAAAGGGATTATTTTCGTTTTCTATTGTATTTTTATTTCCGTTAAAGAATATTTCTCCGGAAATATTACCGTGGGGAGTAAGCTGTGGCTTTAGCATTTTAAGTAAGGTTGTTTTTCCGCAACCCGACTCGCCGATTAATAACAGAAAATCTCCCTGTTCTATGGACAGATTTACATTATTAACGGCTTTTTCCTTTTCATTTGGATAAGAGAAGCTTAGATTTTTGATACTAAATATTTCCACTTTAACTCCTCCTTTACCTCAAATATAAACGGTAATAACGACAGCAACAGAAATGTACCGTAGCTTAGTGTTGACATTACGCTGATGCTGTTTATTGAAATTCTTGGATAAAATTCAAAATAGGCTGTATTTAAGGCTATTGACATAATTGACACTGAAAACAATACAATGGAAATTATTAAATAAAGTAAGTCATATTTTGTAAATTTAAAATTGTTATAGAATGTTCTTTTCCTTTTTCCGTAGCCTCGAGCTGCCATACTGTTTGACTTTTCTATTGAGTTTTCAAGGCTCTTGGTAATTACTGCGGAAAATGATTTGATATATACTGATATTCCCTTATTTTTACTAAAAGCTTTTTGCACAGCCAATATTGACTTAAATTCATCTATTAAATTTGGAATATAGTGCAAGGTCATTGATATAATTAGAGCAAGCTTTGGGAAAGCTTTTCCAAAAAAGAATACAAGCTTTTCATTGTCAAAGGTTAAATTAAAGCATTTAAACCACAACATAATCTCCAATATCATTATCGCCAAAAATATGCCGAACAGCAACGCCTCTAAAGTTATTCTGCTGTCGTTAATAAAAAACAGCGGTGTTGCGCCGTTGTGAGAAAACAGAGGGTTTGTAATCGCAATTAATATGAACATAAATAAATATCCAAATATCCCTTTAAATGTTACTTTTTTATTATTAATCATCAGCAGATATAGAATTGCTCCCAATAAGCCTGAGGTTACAAAAACGGGATTAAAGGAAAACATTGAAACAGACAATATTGAAATAAAATAGCACATTAAAGTAATTGGATGTAGATTTTTAAAGCTGTTCATACTACTCTCCTGCATATCCGTTGCCGATATCTGCACCTAAATCACAGGTATAAAGCCACTCTACGTTGTCGCCGTCCTTCAGCACACAGTTGTCACAGCCAACATTTTGAAATTCACCGTTGACGCTAAACTCCCAGCCTGACAATTCTCCGCAGTCAAATTCATATAGGTAATCTATGCCCTCAATATAGACAGAACTGTCAGCACCTTGGTATTCAAATTGTATTTTATTCTCCTTGCAGGCAGTCTTTAGTGCGTCAAAAACAGTAGCATTGTCCTCTAAATAAACAGTATAGTATTCAAGGATTGTTCCGTTTGTTCGGATTTTACTGTCATATTTTACAGCGGTATCACAATTAATTGTGACGGTAACCTTGTTGTCACCGGACTTTTCTGTTGAGCTGTAATAATCGTCAACAGAAGTAATTGTACAGCCGGACAACACAAAGATAATTATTAATAATAACGGTGCAAATTTTTTCATTCTTTTCTACCCTTTGATTTTACAATAAATAAGATTACATATCCACAAAATAACAGTAAGCCTGTAGAAAAATCGTAAGTCCTTGTTCTTTGTGAGGTTTCTGTTTGGGTATAATTGCTGTGATTTATTTTGTAATAGCCGTCAGTTTGATTAGTGACTGCAACAGTTGTTTCCTGAATTGTTGTCTGCTCAGTTTTTTCTGTGGACTGTTGAATTTTAAATTCCAATTTAGAATTATTTTTTACTGTTTTGTCCTTTTTCTTTGCTTTCGTTTCACTGGGTTCAGTAGGTTTTTTAGTTGCTTTTTCCGTTACAGATACAGTATTTTGCGGTGTAGTGGTTACTGTATTTTCAACAGCAGAATAGCTGAAAAATCTGCTTTCGCCCTTTAAATATCTGTAACAGGAAATCAATCCGCACAGGCTCTGATATGTAGCAATATTGTCAGACATATAACCTTTAATATGACAAAATCCGCCGTTGCTTTGCTTAAAAGACAGCAAAGCATCTACTGTTCTGTTGCCGTTTTTAATAAAACGGTTATCTGTAAGGGGATTTATATTAAGCGAGGTCAGAGCGATAATAACCTGTGCTGTGCTTTCTGCATTCTCTTTGCCTAATGAACGGTATGCACCGCTGTTTTGTTGGAGCTGTGAAAGTTTCTCTATGCACCTATTTACTGTTAACTTTACATTATTATTGTCATAATATGGAGCAAGCGCCTGTAACACAATAGCGGTAACGTCAACGTCCATAACACTTCCTGTTATGGCAAAGCCTCCGTTTTCAAGCTCCTTATCAAGAATTTGATTTACAATGTCCATCCTTGATAATTTTGCATTTTTCGGAACAGTGTAGTTTTTGCTGTCAAGTACAATCAAAGCAAAAGCAAGTCCGTTTACACCCTGTTTGTCAAGTGCGGAATAGGCATCATAGTTGTAAGTACAGTCAGCAAGAAAGCTGTTGCCGTTTACTGATGTAATATCCGCACCGCAGGAAATCAAGGCAAGGGCTGTGCGGTGCAAATCTGTAACCTTGGCATTTTCAAGACCTTTATCATAAAAAGAGTTTACTCTCTCTTTAAGCGTATTTATACTTTTTGTGTTATTGCAATTTACACCGTAACGAGAAAGTAAAATATAGTACCAGTCAACAGAAAAGTCATCAGATTTTTCCGAGAGTTTATCAAGAAAATTACTGTCATCAGCACCCATTAAACCTTGCTTATACTGCAAAGCATCCTTGATAGATGAGTTTATAGTGTTTGCGTAGTTATCCGAAACACCGAAAGCAGAAAAACATGTAGCAATAGCTACAACAAATATTAGTAATAAAGAAGTTATTACCTTAATTCTTTTCATAATTATTATCCAATCTCTGCGATAATTCTTTGGATTGTTGTTACATCCCTTACATTGATTTCACCGTCTAAATTCACGTCTGAAACAGAAAGGGATTCATCATCAAGGCTATCCTTGTTTACAAGATACTTTTGCAATTTAGTGGCATCGTTAATATCAATCTTGTTATCTTTGTTAATGTCATTAAAGTAGAAGCCGAAGCTTTTGTCCAGTCTGCAAACATTTGGAGCACCGGAAGTTGATTTTCTTTCAATTTGAACATTGTTAAAATAGGATAGGTTTGCTGTATCTACAGTTACTACACCGTTGCTGTCAGTAGTATATTTGCTGTCACCTACCGTTACAGTAGCATCGGCAATAGGCTCCCAGCTGTAGGTTGGATTCCAATTATCATCATAGGTAGTATCATAGCTTTCAAATTTTATAATACCCTTGTATGATTTTGATAAATCCACTCTTGGATATTGACAGGGATAATCGCCGTAGTACAGCACGATTGTATCGCCGTCTTTTACAGGATAACTGCTCATACCCACTTCAGGAACGGAATCGTTGACAGCATACATCCAGCCGTCCCAGCCGCCGAATTGTGCTGAAGTCTCACCGTTTACTGCAGTAATATAGCCGTTTTCAAGACCGCTGATTGTCAGGCTTTCGCAGTTTTTATCAGCTAAAGAAAGTGCGTCAGCCACAGTTGTTGAATCAGTAATTTCCATAGAAAGGGTATCTTGGTAGAGGGTACTTGTAATACCTTCAATTCTGATGTTAACTTCTGAGTCTGCAGCAGCATTAGCGCTGAAAACCATAGAAGTAAGAAGCAGTGCAAATAATGTGATGAATGTGATTGTTTTTTTCATAGAAATTCCTCCAAAAAAAATAGCCCTTAAAAAGGGCATAGTTGTCCGCTGTTGCGGATACGCTGATTCTCCATTGCCCAAGAACAGTTCAAAATAAGATACGGCAGGTCTCCTGACTTATAGCCAATATTACAAAGCGTCTTCCCACTTTTCTAAAAAGCAGTGACATAATGCTTTCTTTAAGCTAAATACAGTAATGGCTGTTGTGACGGACTCTAACCGTCTTCCCTATTGATTCTTGCGAAACCGTAAATTAATAAATTGTCGATTTAATTATAACATAATAAATTTATTTTTCAAGATTGACAATTTAATAAATTATGGTATAATAAATGTTGCTGTGAATATTGAGCTGTCGCCAAGCGGTAAGGCACAGGACTTTGACTCCTGCATGCGTGGGTTCGAATCCCGCCAGCTCAGCCAAAACAGTCCTGTTGCGGGACTGTTTTTTATCGAGGTGTAGCGCAGTTTGGTAGCGCACATCGTTCGGGACGATGGGGCCGCAGGTTCAAGTCCTGTCACCTCGACCAAAATAAAAAGGATACCCAATGGGTATCCTTTTTATTTTTTAGGGAGGAGCGTTGATGATACCTTTCCCCTTTACGTGGACACAGGCGACGAGTGGGAATTTTTCTAAAGATGAACATATGTCACCTCGACCAGTATGAGTGTTCATAACGGATTTAAGTTATGGACACTCTTTCTTTTTCGGT
>CAMFQG010000072.1 GCA_945980035.1 uncultured Clostridia bacterium | reverse complement strand
CTACTCTCAGGCAGTACAAACCAAACCGTCTGATTACAATGTTCGGTGCAGGCGGAAACCGTCCGAAAGTAAGAAGATATGAAATGGGAGAAACCAGCGGAAGACTTTCCGACCTTTCTGTTATCACTGAGGACAACAGCCGTTTTGAGGATGTTATGGATATTATTGAAGATATTAAAACAGGTATAAATAAAAATGACGGTAAATATGTTGTTGTTCCTAACCGCAAGGATGCAATCAGATATTGCATCAATAACGCACAGGAGGGCGACATTATCGTGCTGGCAGGAAAAGGTCACGAGGATTATCAGGAAATAAAAGGCGTCAAATATCATATGGACGAAAGAGAGCTAATCGCAGAAATCCTCAGTGAGAAATAACAGGAAAAATTACAGGCAGTTGAGGTTAACTTGAAAAACTTATTGAGAATTATTAACGGTATTTTGTTGTTTTTAATAGCAAACAGCTTTTTCCTTATTGTCGAGATTAAATTATTTCTTCTTGTAATTCCCTTTGCTATCCTTTATTTGCTTATCAACCTTTTTCCGGATTTTACAAGACTTAAAATTTCATCTATAAGGCTTATCGTTTGTATCGGCGGAGCAGATTTGCTGTTTTCGTTTTTAATTTCCTCTGCTCTGACTTTGATATATCACTACATACTTCTGCACCTAATCGGCAGTTACAATCTGTTGACTTGGATTTTAAGTGCAATATGTGCTACTGTTTTACTGGGGATAGTTTTTCTCAACGGAATTATCAGGGTTTACTGCACATCAATTCAATTAGGCATAAAGTACAGATTGTTGGGAGTTTTGCTGGGGTGGGTACCTATTGTCAACATAGTCATTCTGCTGTCAATCATTTCTGTAACATCAAAGGAAGTAGATTTTGAATATCAAAAAGAGTTAGTTAACAAGGAAAGGGAAGCACAACAAATATGCAAAACAAAATACCCTATTCTCCTTGTTCACGGTATTTTTTTCAGAGATTCAGAAAAAATCAGTTATTGGGGGCGTATTCCTCAAGAGCTGATTACTAACGGAGCAACAGTCTATTACGGAAATCACCAATCGGCTCTTTCCGTTAAAAGCAGTGGAAGGGAAATCGCAAAACGCATTGAAGAAATTGTCAAGGAAACTAACTGTGGCAAGGTTAACATTATCGCTCATTCAAAGGGTGGCCTTGACAGCAGATACGCCATCAGCTGCTTAGGCTGTGACAAATATGTAGCCTCTCTTACCACAATTAATACACCTCATCGAGGTTGCCTATTTGCCGACTATTTGCTGGATATTGCAACTGACAGCTTTAAACAAAAGGTTGCAAAAAGATACAACAGTGCCTACAAGGCATTGGGCGACGAAAACCCGGACTTTCTGTCGGCAGTGTGGGACTTAACTGACGAAAAATGCAATCTGTTCAACCAAAATGTTCCTGACAAGGACGGAATTTACTACCAAAGCATCGGCTCAAAGCTCAACAACGCCATAAGAGGGCACTTCCCTCTGAACATTTCGTACTATCTTGTTAAACATTTTGACGGCGATAATGACGGACTTGTAGGCGAGGCATCGTTCCCTTGGGGCAGTGATTACACTTACATCACCGTTGAGGGAAAATCAGGAGTATCTCACGCAGATATTATAGACCTGTTCAGGGTTAACATTCCTGAATTTGACGTCAGGGAATTTTACGTTCAACTTGTGTCGGACTTGAAAAATAAGGGACTGTAAACAATATAAAATAATGTGTTCTCCACGAAGTTGAGAACCTAAAAAATCAACACAGATAGGCTCAATCATCTGTGTTGATTTTTATTTTCTACTGTTATGTGACTTATTAACAGTTTTAAGTATCTTCAAAAATATAGAGGTACAGATCCTCTAAGGTAGGCTGTACCGGTTTGATTGGTACTACCTTTGGGGTATGGTCGGTGACTATACGAACAGTTATGGTTTCTCCGCTGTAGCGGAGATTTGAAATTTGGTATGTGTTTTGAATACTGTCAAGGTGGTCAGCGGTAATTTCAAGTTCAAAAACCTTGCCTTGAATTTGGGAGAGCAGTCGGGGAATATTATCACAGTTTATAAGCTTTCCTCCCTTGAGGAGAATTATCTCCTTTGCTGTGAACTCTATATCAGACACAACATGGGTGGCAAAGATTACTATTTTATTTTCGGCAATTTCACTTATGAAGTTACGAATTCTGATACGCTCCTTGGGGTCAAGTCCTGCTGTCGGCTCATCTAAAATCAAAATTTCGGGGTCGTTGAGAAGTGCCTGTGCAATCAGTGCCCGTTGTTTCATTCCGCCTGAGAAAGAGCCAAGTTTTTTGTATGCGAATTCTGCCAGATTAACTGTTTCAAGAAGCTGAGTTATTTTTAACTTAGCATCTTTCTTTTTCAGTCCTTTCAGTGCCGCCATATACCACAGAAAGCGGTTAAGGGTAAAATCGTCATACAAGCCTTGTTGCTGAGGCATATAACCGAGAACGGAGCGAAATTTCCTGCCTAACTTTTGCACATCTTCGTTGTTATAATAAATCTCCCCACTGTCGGCTTTAAGGTTGTCGGTGATAATATTCATCAGTGTGCTTTTCCCCGCACCGTTAGGGCCCAGTAAACCGTAAACTCCGGGAGTGAGAGTTACGGAAAAATCATTTAATGCCTTAACCTTACCACCTTTATAAGTCTTATTCAAATTATTAATTTCAAGTTTCATTTTCTTAATCTCACTTTCGAGAAGCTAATTACAGTAAATGCAAAACAAACAGCACAGATAATAATCGCTGATGCTATAATTATCGGCATTAGCCATTGCCACATTCCATTCTGAAAAGCGGTGAAAAATCGTACCGAATCAAGATTCACACACATTATGCAAGGGAAAAGACCGATAACAGAGGCAACAATCATTGTAAGAATATTGTTCTTCAAAAGCTGTGACAACATTATTCCCAACATAGTAAGTGTAAGAGATACAAGATAATGAATTAACCCTGTGATGATGATATTCTGCATTATTGTCATTGTGCTATTGATCCCGCTGTAATCCTGCATAAAAATGATAGGTGAATTCAGAGAATCTGTGCCGAAGGTATTGGAAAAATTAATAAAGAATGGGAGATAAATCAGTACAAAGGCGGAGGAAAGTGTGATAAGCATAACAACGTATTTTGAAAGCAACAGCCTGAGCTTACCGTTTTTCGTACAGCAAATCAGATTTGCCATTCCATTTTTATGCTCGCAAGCGAAGAGATTGGATGTACTGAAAATCACAACCCCAAGTAACAGTGCAAAATACTCCCATTCACGCTGAGAGTTCTCAAGCAACCGCTTGTAGAAAAGGTTATTAATATATACAGGCTTTATTCCGTATTCTTTGCCCACAGCCTTTATATAATCACGTTGCTCAATCACATTTTCAAAGGCTTTTCCCTTTGTTTCGAGAATATTGCGAATGTGCTCGGACTTTGCATTTTTTACATCTGCACTTAGGGAATTGTCGAGAGCGATACTGTCAAGCTGTTCGTGCAGTTTCGCAAAGTATTTTTCCTGATCCTTTATATACTTTTCTTTCTCATCATTCATCTCTCCGGAAAGTGTTTGCATATACTCACTGTATGCACTGTCCTCGGCACTTTGGTACACAATATCAATGTCCTTAGTTAAATTGTTATATCCAAAAAATGCAAGTGCCAAAAGCACAAGTGCAACCAGGGAAGTACGGTAATGCTTATAACCTTCTCCTGACAATACGCTCACACTTCCCCTTACAGGATTGAAACGGTTAATCTGATTACAAATCGCCGACAAAACTCTGCTGTTTTTTGAGCTTTGACTTTGTTTCACAAAGGCTGTACCGCAGATTAAAGAGGAAGTTACAATCAAGACAACCGCTGAAACAACAAAAACCTTGTGAATATTCACAGGCTGTGAAAAGAAATTAAGATTAAGATAATTTCCGAAAATATTGTTGCCTGTCAGAAGATAGAAAAGGTTAATATATTTCAGATGATTAAATACGGCAGCTGAGTCAATGGTAACATTTAAAACATACTCACCCACAAACCCCATAGCAGAAATGATAAAAATCATACCTGTATTTCGTATTAATACAAATATCACAGATAACAAGGCTGAGAGAGCAAGCATAGTTAACAGCTTACCGCCAAGCCACAGCAAAAGATACTTCCATATTGTCAGATTTAATGAACAGTTTTCAAAGGAGGATATAGACTGTATATTTCGGTCTAAATCTCCAAAACCATACAACGCACCGCTGATGACAAAATCGGAAGCGTAATATACACAGCCGATTAATAACGTTAATCCAAAAAGCACTATCAGCTTTGAGGCAATTACATTCAGTCTTCCGTTTTTTGTTGAACGTACAAGTCCGTACAAACCCTTATCTCGCTCAATGGTAAACAGGAGTATGCACACCAGAAATACCAGGGCAAAGACAAGCAAATCTGTAAGCAAGAAAGTTGTAGACCTTTCTACTGCGGAATTGTTACCGATTTTAAGCTCAATGCCCTTTAAGTGTTCAAAATCCTTTGGAGTTCTTTCAAGATTGTTATAGGAGAATGAACCCTTTTCCGCAAAAATTGAAAAAGACTTTTGCCGGTCCGCACGGCTCTGCATTTCACCGATAAAGCTGTCGTAACCGTTAATATATACCAACTGATTTTTGAGATTTTGCAGGAGCATAATCTCAGAAAATACACTATCCTTGTCCTCAACTTTGTGCAACTGATTCTGCAACTTTTTTAACTTTTCCGTCAAATAATTATCCGCTTGGTTTTTGCTTACATTTTCAAGCCTTGCTATCATACTCTCATACTCAGCTTTATTCTCAATCAAATAGCTTGTGTTGTAATTGTTCTGTTGCGTATAATAGAGTACAAAACCGTTTGCCACAAAGAATAAAACAAGGCAAACTAAAAACAGCTTTTTACTAAATAGCTTTATAATTTCACTAAAGATAATTCTCATCTTTATCCCACCGTAATATATCCGGGCAATTCGATTTTCGCCCAGCTTAGCTTACAGAGTTTTTTAAACTTCAGTTCATTGCCTACATCGGTCTTGTTCGCATACCAAAGCCATTTCTTCGCCTTGCCGTTTTTGTCCTCTTGTGTTCGTATTTCAAAAAAGTAATTTTCATCCTGAGGGGTAAAAGATATTTCAGAATTTTTCGGCAAATCTGTTGAGTAGAGTTCTTTTCCTTTTGAATCATAGGCTGTCAGTTTTTCAGGAAAAATACTGTCATTATTTATTTGGACATAATGAAGCTTACGCAAGGGGTCAAAACGCAGTTCATCATCTATAGGCAGTGTTTCATATTTTCGGGAATTACCGCCGTCTAAATCACAGATACGATAGTAAATTTTATCCTTATCGGGGTCACCTTTAGCCGTAATCAATCGGTCGTTAAAAAAGCCTGCTACATTGTCGGCTAGTTTTTTTAGTTCTAATGTTTTAAGGTTCAAAGAATAATTTATTTCCTCTGTTTCTCCCTCATCATTAATCTCAAAGGGTTCAAAATAAAGGTAGTTCCCGTAGGCATTCAGGCAGTGGATATTGTTACATTCCTCCTCTTTATTTTTCACCTTGTAAAGCTTTTCAGCCTCGCCCTTAAGGTTGTCCATAGAAAGGCGGTAAATACCGTAGAAAGTAGAATAATAAAAATACCCTCGATGAATAAAGCAGTCTGCTACGGAGCCTGCCTCAGATAAATTGATGGGATTCGTCATACTTTTAAAGCCTGTGCCGTCAAGATTGTAACGTGCAAGAATAGGCTCATAGTATTGCTTATCGGCATTATATACTTCATTTAAAGTGTATATATAACCCTTGTAGTACTGAATAAAATGTCCTATGCTCTTGGAAATATAGGCATTGCAGGTTTCTCTGTCGGTATGATCGCAGTTTGGCTTGTTGCAAAGTGGCGTCCCTTTCATTGTGTTTTTATCCACATATATCGCAATGCCGAAATCTCCTATAAAATAGTAACCGTCGGGAGATATGGCAATAGGATTTATTGCATCACCGGTTCTGTAAAAATACGGCACATCGGTTTCAAAATTATAGCTTGTTTTTATATCGGTTGTATCAGTCACTTTGCAGGAACACAAAAGCACCATTACGACTGTTAATAAAAGTGTAATAAATTTTTTCATATATATTTCACCAAATAAAATCCATCTTTATCAAGGCTTATCCCTGCTCTACAGCTTTCACTTTCACCGTTTTTGTAGTGAACGGTAAGACTTACCGTATCTGCAAAAAAGCGGTTGTAATCCTCCTTGGTTTGCAGCAGAGAGTCTATAGCCTTTGAAATCTTTTTATCGTCCTCATAATTGTAATCACTAAAAATATTTCTCTCATTCCCCACTGCATTGCTCACAGCTCTGTTTAATTCCGTAAATGACGGATACCAAAGAACCTGTTGGATATGGTTGTAGGTAATGCCTGAATAGTTATTTTTCAGGCTCATACTTCCCGTTGAAAGAACACCGTTCTCACCGCAGGAGATGTCAAAGCTTTCAATCTCTCTGTCAATCTGCTCAATCTCGAAAACAATAGGCATATAATCAAGGATATAGCGCCTGAGCTTTATTTTACCCTTGTCATAATCAGGCTTGCCTTTTTCATTATATTTAAAAATTGTTTCCTTTTTCGCCACGCCGTAGTTCTGATAAGACACAAGGCTTTGGGCATTTGTAAGAGCCTTTCCACTGTCTGTTTCATCTGCTGCGTAAACCGCAACCGAAAATCCGTTGGGAGTTCCGCCGTCTGATACAATGGTTGCAATATTACTGAAAAACGTCAGCAAGGCAGTTACAACACAAAATGAGGAAATTGTAACAACGGCTTTCTTCCACCTTTCCCTACGAACACATCTTTTGTGCACAACGTCAAAACTTACGTCATAGGTTGGGTTGCCCAGCTCCGTATTCACGCGGGATTTAAAGCTATTCATAATCATCCTCCTTCAAATAGTTTTTTAGCAAATTGCGTGCTATTTTCAGCCTGTAGGCTACGGTTGACTCGGAAATTTTTAATATTTCCCCTATTTCACGTTGGGTAAATTCCTGATAATAATACAGCACCACAATCTCTTTCAGTGAGAGAGGCAGTGAATGAAGTGCATCAAGCACCGTAAGCTTTGTGTCGATATTCTCACTCACTAAAGTAATGGAATCAAGGTCTATCTCATTTGAGGAAATTTCAGTGCGACACTTACGCTTCAGCTTATTTTTACAGATATTCACGGTGATAGTTGTTATCCACGCACTTTTATTCTCTATGGTATCTATAGTGCCAAGCTTTCTGAACACCCTGAAAAACGTCTCCTGCACAGCGTCCTGCGCAAGGTGATAATCTTTTAAATAAAGCATAGCAACTCCGAAAAGATTATCCTTGTGTTCCAGATAAAGCTCCCTGAACTGCTCTGTTAATTCTTTTTTCATGCCAACCTCCTCTCTATAAGTTAAGACAACTCAAAAACAGATTTCCCCAAATAATTATATAAAAATTTCAAAAAAGTCTTTGAACAAAAAGAAAAACGGCACAGAAAATCCGTACCATTTTCGACATATTATTTAAAATTAAATTATTTAATCTTAACTGTCTTTGCGTTAGAATGTTCACAAGCTGGCTTTGTTGGAACAGAATATGTTGGTAACTGACCATTTTTAGATACGATTTTCTACACCTGCGTCAGGATTATTTTTATAGTTCTCTTGCCTTTTTGCCTGTCATATGTTCAATGGAAAACTCTATCATTGAAAAGGAATCCCATGCCCTGTAGATTTCTCTATTTCTGTTTTCTTCACTGTCCTTTGGATGATACTTTACCGCCAGCTTTTCAATAGATTCCCTGACCTCCTTTTCGTCTTCAATTATACGCACTTTTCCAAAAGCAATCACGCTTCTGTAATAAGTAGTATATTCCTCAGGGATTACATTGTCTTGGTCAATTACACAAAATGATGCTTTGCTGTATTTTTTGATTGCATCTGTCTTGTGTCCTGTTTTTGCACTGTGAAAGTAGATTTTTGAGTTATCATAAACATAGCTTATTGGCACTGCATAGGGATAGTCCTCATCTCCCAGCAACGCCAAAACTCCCGATTTTCCGTTTTTCAGTATATTGATACTTTCTTCATTACTCAAAATTTATTTATTTCTTCTCATTTCTCTGAACATTCTACATTTTCCTTTCTAAACGGCAATTTTTATGTAATTTGCTCTTGCCTTTTTCGCATTTTTGTCCAATTTATAAATCCGTAAATATCATTTACCAAAAACAACACAAAGCAAATAACAACTGATAGATAGGTTACATTGGAAAAGGTTGCAATTACCCATAATGCTATCAGGATTATATCATTTGCAGCATAAGCAGCCGCGAAAAATATACTTCTTCTAAAGGTTAAATAGGCGGCTACAAAGCTTGTTGTGACTGATAGTGTACTTAATTCTAAATTAGCTGTATTAAATGCTTTCAGTACAAAGTAAAAGATTAAAGTAACCGCAACAGTCAACAGGATTAAAATATGGATTTCTCTATTATTCAGTCGGTTAACTTTCACTTCCGCTTTATTGTGATTGTACGGATTTCTTATCCAGGAAATTAGTGCAAAAACAGCCATGGGTGCAGTCATTCCCAAATAAGTTATCATTTCCCCGTAGTAGCCAAAGGAAAAGGAAATAATACCGTATAATGCACTGAAAATTACCATAAGCAACTGTCCGAAAGGATTGCCCTTTGCATTGAATATTAGAGAAGTAACTCCTATCAGAGAAGCGGTCAATGTCAAAAAGTTTTCCCTGTCAAAAGCTAAAAATGATAGCAAAATCAGCACAACCGATAAGCCCCATAATAACAGCTCTGCTTTTGTAAAATAGTTCAGCCTTTTGGATAATATATGCAATATTTTGGTACCTCCATAATAAAGCGTGAGCGTCTTGTGCGTGTGCTTTCTTTAGCCTCGCTCGTGTGCACGGAGAGCACAACTTAGCGGGCAATATAAATTATTTTTTACTTGATAGGTAAATCAGATGAATTTACGGTAACGCATAATATTCTGTAATTACTGACAATTTTGTCGATAACAAGGAGTTCCCTACCAAATAAAAAAACAAGCATTCGCATACACATCTTCTAAGACCTAACGATGTGCAACAAATGCTTTCGCATTTTCTACCCGGTGGCAGGATTTATATGATGATATTTTAACGTATTATTATAATTAAGTCAATAGCTGTCTCTTATACACATCTGACGCTGCCGACGAAGGCTTAGG
>CAMFQG010000071.1 GCA_945980035.1 uncultured Clostridia bacterium | reverse complement strand
GTTGATTTTTATATAAAACATTTATTATTTTTATGCAAAACGCACAAACTTTTTACAAATTTTAAAATTGCATTGATTTTTTACCATGGCTAACAATATTATTGTAGTTAATTACTACATTTTATTTATTAAGGTAAGCCTCTGGCAGTAGACCTCCCAACATAAGGGAAGTGTCGAGACCAGAGGTTTTTGCATTTCAGGAGGACAATATGATAAGAACTGCAATATGTACTAAATAAAAAAACGCCCTGACGTACTCGCAATAGATCAGAGCGGAGAAGCAAGGTTTATGATACAAACCTCACTTACAGCAATTAATATTGTATCATATCCCTTGTGAATTTGCAATAGATATTTACAAGGGGATTTTCGAACCCTTTTTCAAGGAGATACGATATGAAAACTACTGAATTAAAGACAGCCGCCTACATAAGAGTAAGTACGGACAACCAAACGGAACTGTCACCGCAAAGCCACAGGGTATCCTTTTGGATACCCTGTGTTTTTGGTGCGAGTGACGTACCATCATCTGTAGAAAGCTTCCACCTCGTCGCCTGTGTCCACGTAGAGGGGATAGGTTTCATCAACGCACCTCCCTAAAAATGCTCCACAGGAGCATTTTTTTAACGGTCGGCTTCAAGTCCCGACTCCCATAACAAAAATACAGGGTACCCTTTTGGATACCCTGTGTTTTTGGTGCGAGTGACGGGACTTGAACCCGTACGTCGAAGACACACGCCCCTCAAACGTGCCTGTCTGCCTATTCCAGCACACTCGCAAATATTCGCTTTTCACAGCTTATGTATTATATCACCATATTTTTTTAATGTCAATACCTTATATAAATCTGTTTAGTTTTTCGTCATATTCATACCCAATGCTGTTAAGCTTGCTTACTATATCTTCTCGGTTTTCGTTCATATCTTCACACATCTCATCTAAAGTATTATAATAATCCCTTAACTTTGTGTTCACAACCGACAACAGCATCATTTTGTCATTTGGCAAACTCATTTAATCACCCCAATGTATTTTACCACATTATAAATATTTATCAACCTTTAGCAAAATTTTTTATATTTTGGTTATTATAAAAATGTAAAAAATTCTAAAAAGCACTTTAATCTGTTATATTCTTGTGCTATAATTATTTGAATATATAATGCTTACTGAATAAACATTTCATTCAGTAAGATATTTGATAAGCCTGTTTTGCCGAAAAAGCGTTTTTCAGCAAGTGCAGGACCTTTGAGTAAAAAACTCAAAAGCCTTGCACCTGAACAATTCCAAAAATAACAATTTGTTTTATAATTTAAATGTTTTTGAATTGTTCAGCAGGCATTATATAGGAGTTGATTAGATGAATACTTTATCTCAAAAAGAAATAGCACCGGGTGTCATTTTCAGCAGTATAAAAGACAGCCGTTTTAAATCAATGAAAATATCTGCAAATATTTTTATGCCCCTGTCTGAGGAAACCGCCTCTGTAAATGCACTACTCTGCTATATGTTGGTGCGTTGCTGTAAGAAATATCCCGATTTCACAACCTTGTCCAAAAAGTTAAGCTCACTTTACGGAGCTGACCTTAACGGCTCTGTGTCAAAGATGGGCGATATGCAGTGCCTTAACATTTCCGTAGGCGGTATTGATGACAGATACACAATGAACGGAGAATGTGTCAGCGAGGAATTTGGCAAGCTGTTGTGCGAAATTTTGTTTAATCCAAAGGTTAATAACGATGAATTTTGCAAGGAAGATATGGAACAGGAAAAACGCCAGCTTCTTGATATGATTGACTCTGAGTTTAACGACAAGCGAGTATATGCCTCACAGCGATTGGTTGAAATAATGTGCGACAGCGAGCTTTACGGCATAAAGCGTTGTGGTACAAAAGAGCAGATAAATGCACTGACTGTAAAGGATATTTACAAGGCTTGGAAAAATATGCTCAAAACAGCTCATTTTGAGATAATGTTCGTAGGCGACAGCAATCCTGAAAAGGCTTGTAATGTTATAGAAAATTCATTTAGTAATATAGAAAGAACTCCGGTAGATTTATCCACAGATGTTGTTTATTCCGTATTTGATACTAAAGATGTTACAGAGGAAATGGACGTTGCCCAGTCAAAGCTGGAAATAGGCTTTAGAACAGCCTGTGCCGAGCCTGAGGAAGAAGCCGTAGCAACAAGGCTTATGTGTTCAATACTTGGCGGTACTGCTCATTCAAAGCTTTTCAATAATGTTCGTGAAAAACAAAGCCTTTGCTATTATTGTGCAAGCAGATTTTTCAGGTTAAAGGGCATTATGATAATTGAGTCCGGTGTAGAAACCGCCAATATCGAGAAAGCAAAATCAGCAATTCTTAAAGAAGTAGAGGAAATGAAAAAGGGTAATATTACTGATTTTGAAATTGAGTCAGCAAAATTAGCCGTAACAAACAGCTTCTACGGAATTACCGACACAGTAACAGGTATTGTCAGTTGGTACAGCACACAGATTATGGACGCGTCTATTGACACTCCACAGGAAGCCGCTGAAAAGATAAACGCAGTTACTAAGGAACAAATTGTCAATGCGGCTAACAAATTGCAGTTGGATACAATATTTACTCTTAAATCAAAATAAGGTGAAACAATGAATATACAAGAAATTAAATCAAAACGTACTCTTGATAAATACTACAGAATAAATCACGATTCAGGACTTACAATTTACCTGTTTCCAAAGAAAGACTATAATTCAAAGTACGCAATTTTCGGCACAAAGTACGGCAGTGTAAACAATGCTTTTTCTCTTGATAACGGTGAAGTAACTTTTGTTCCTGACGGTATTGCCCACTACCTTGAGCATAAGCTTTTTGAAAGCGAGGACGGAGATGCCTTTTCTCGCTATGCAAAGACAGGCGCAAATGCCAACGCTTATACTTCATTTGACAAAACCTGCTATCTGTTCAGCTGTACGGAAAACTTTGATGAAAGCTTTGAGATATTGCTTGACTTTGTACAGTCACCGTATTTTACAGAGGAAACTGTAGCTAAGGAACAGGGAATTATCGGTCAGGAAATCAGAATGTATGACGATTCACCCGAGTGGTGCGTAATGTTCAATATGCTCAGAAATATGTACCATAATCACCCTGTAAAAATTGATATTGCAGGAACAGTTGAATCTATCGCAAAAATAACTCCGGACTATCTGTATCAGTGCTACAACACCTTCTACAACCTAAACAATATGGTTCTCTGTGTAGCAGGTGATTTGACAGTAGAGGATATTTTGAAAAAAGCCGATAAAATGCTGAAGCCCTGTGAAAAGCATACTATTGAAAATTATTTTGAGGACGAGCCTTATCAGGTTGTAAACAATTATGTTGAACAGAGCTTTCCTGTGTCAGTGCCTCTGTTTAATTTAGGCTTTAAGGACGAAGCTCACAAGATAACTCAAAAGGAATTTGCAGAAATTGAAATAATTTTGTCAATTCTGTCCTCTCCTGCGTCAGAGCTTTACAAAAGACTTGACGATGCAAAGCTCATTAATCAAAGCTTTGACAATGAATTTTTCGCAGGTCCCGGGTATAACTCTGTGATTTTCAGCGGTGAGTCACGTTCTCCAAAGGAAACTGCTGAAATGATTAAACAGTATATTATAGAGTTAAAGGAAAAGGGAATCAGCGAAGATGCCTTTGAAACAGCAAAAAAAGAAGTGTACGGAGATTCCGTAATCTCTCTCAACTCCGTTGATAATATCTGTAATACCTTGGCGGATTTCCACTTTAACGATATTGATATTTTCGGAATAATCGACGATATTACCGAATGTACCCTTGATGATGTAAATAACCGTCTTAAAAAGATGCTTGACGTAAACAACTGTACGTTGTCGGTTGTATTACCAAAGGAATAGGTGATTCTATGTATGAAGTTTCTTTTCCAAAATTAGGGTTAGAATTTAATATTAACCCTGAGGTTTTTCCTATGCTTGACAATGTACATATACGTTGGTACGGTGTGATTATAGCAGTAGGAATGTTGCTTGCGGTAGTATATGCGTACTTGTCTGCCGAACGGTTTAACGTAAACAGAAACAAGCTTATTGACTGTGTCCTTGTAGGCGTAGTAACAGGTATTATCGGAGCTCGTCTGTATTATGTATTGTTTGAGCTTGACAAATATATACAGGACCCGATTTCAATATTTATGATCAACGAGGGCGGTCTGGCAATTTACGGCGGAATTATCGGCGGATTGTTAGGCGGATGTATAACTGCAAAGATATTAAAGCAAAAAATAATGCCTATTCTTGATGTAGCTGTGTTAGGCTTTTTAATCGGACAGGGAATAGGCAGATGGGGCAACTTTATGAATCAGGAGGCTTACGGTTCTCCTACAGATTTACCATGGGGAATGGCAAGCGAGGCTACAGGTAATATAGCTGTTCATCCCTGCTTCCTGTATGAATCCCTGTGGTGCTTGCTGGGCTTTGTGCTGATACATTTTCTCAGTAAAAAATTCCAAAAATATGCAGGACAGGTTTTTTATTTCTATCTTGTTTGGTATGGATTTGAAAGAATGATAGTAGAGGGCTTGCGTACAGACAGCCTTTATCTGCCCTTTGCAGTTTTCGGTATGGAAATCAGAGTGTCACAGCTTGTCTCGGCAGGAATATTGATTTTCGGTATAATAATGTTAATAGTCAACCGTAAAAAGGAGGATAAATTCTATGATAATTATAGACGGAAAAAAAGTGTCCGCAGAAGTAAAAGAGCAAGTAGCTAAGGAAACAAAAGAGCTTATCAAAAAAGGTGTTACACCGGGACTTGCCGTAATATTGGTAGGTGATGATCCTGCTTCAAAAGTGTATGTAAATAATAAAAAGAAAGCCTGCGAGCTTGTAGGCTTTAAGTCATACGAATACAAACTTCCTGCCGAAACTACACAGGAGGAGCTGTTGAGCCTTGTTGAGGAATTAAATAACCGTAAGGAAATCAACGGTATTTTGTGCCAGCTTCCCCTTCCGAAAGGACTTGATGAAAATGCTGTTATTGAAGCTATCAGCCCTGAAAAGGACGTTGACGCTTTTCATAAGCAAAACGTAGGCAGAATTATGATAGGCGACTATGATTTTCTGCCTTGCACACCGGCTGGCATTATGGAAATGCTAAAGGCTTACGATATTTCCGTAGAGGGCAAGGACTGTGTAGTAATCGGCAGAAGTAATATAGTAGGTAAACCTATGTCTATGCTTTTGCTTCACCAGAACGGAACGGTAACAATCTGTCACAGCCGTACAAAAAATTTAAAAGAGGTTACCAAGAGGGCAGATATTCTCGTAGCAGCGGTAGGTATTCCAAAGTTTGTTACTGCCGATATGGTTAAAGACGGTGCAGTAGTAATCGACGTTGGTATGGACAGAGATGAAAACGGCAAGCTTTGCGGTGACGTTGACTTTGAAAATGTTAAAGATAAATGCTCCTATATTACCCCTGTCCCGGGCGGTGTAGGACCAATGACAATCGCAACATTAATGAAAAACACCCTGAAAGCTGCAAAGCTTCAAAATAATCTTTAACAAAAATAAATTTTTTGTTGACATACAAATTCCATTGTGCTATAGTATATAAGCCGCATATTGTGGGCTATAAGTGTTTTTAAACCGCCTACAGGTAGCGAGTCTAAATAAAGGATGGTACTAATTATGTACGCAGTTATTGAAACCGGCGGTAAGCAGTACAAGGTAGAACAGGATCAGATCCTATTCGTTGAAAAGCTTATTGCTGAAGAGAAAGACGTTGTTAATTTCGACGTTGTTGCAGTTGCAACTGATGACGGCATCAAGGTAGGAGCTCCTTACGTTGACGGTGCTAAGGTTACAGCTGAAGTATTAAAGAACGGTAAAGGCAAGAAAATCAGAGTTGCTACTTACAAGCCAAAGAAGGGCGAGAAGAGAACTCTTGGTCACAGACAGCCTTACACAAAGGTACAGATTAAGTCAATCGAGGCTTAATTGTGATTGATGTAACATTTTTTCTGCATAATGACAGCGTAATCGGTTATGAACTAAGCGGTCATTCTGACTACGCAGAAATCGGCAGCGATATTGTTTGTGCGGCAGTTAGCTCAGCGGCTTTTCTGACTGCTAACAATATTACGGATTTTTTAAACGTAAAGGCAGATGTTACAGTATCCGACGGTTATATGAAGTTAACCGCAACTGATGAACGTGCAAAGCCACTGATTGACGGCTTGTATGCTCATTTGCTCCAACTACAGGAGCAGTACAATAATGATATTAAGGTAAAAACTACGGAGGTGTAAGGTAATGCTAAAAATAAACATTCAGTTATTCGCTCATAAAAAAGGTATGGGTTCTACAAAGAACGGCCGTGACTCTGAGTCAAAGCGTCTTGGTGTAAAGCGTGCAGACGGTCAGAAGGTTCTTGCAGGTAATATTCTTGTTAAGCAGAGAGGAACTCACATTCATCCGGGTGAAAACGTAGGCATCGGCAAAGATGATACTCTTTTTGCTAAGGTTGACGGCGTACTACGTTTTGAGCGTGTAGGCAAAGACAGAAAGCGTGCAAGCGTTTATCCTGTTGAGCAGTAATTTTACTTACAAGAGGGTGGATTTTATCCACCCTTATTTTTTTCTGTAAAGGTTTTTGTAAATAGTTGGGCTCCCTTTACACAAGGGAGGCGTTGTTCGCTTTTTAAATTAGCGTGATACCCTAACTTTTATTATAGAACCTCTTTAAATTGGTTATAATAAGAATGGAGGGATAAGAATGTTTGTAGATGTTGCTAAAATATTCATAAAAGCAGGGGACGGCGGTGACGGTGCAGTAGCATTTCACCGTGAAAAATATGTAGCCTCAGGCGGTCCTGACGGCGGTGACGGAGGACGCGGAGGCAATATAGTTTTCGTTGCTGATACAAATATTTCAACTCTTGCAGATTTCAGATATAAGCGAAAATATAAAGCTCCAAAGGGCGAAAACGGCAAAGGTGACAGACGCAAAGGCAAAAATGCAGAGGATTTAATAGTCCACGTACCTATGGGCACAATAGTAAAAGAAGCCGAAACAGGCAGAATTATGGCTGATATCAGCACTAAAGAACCTGTAATAGTAGCAAAAGGCGGAAAAGGCGGATGGGGAAATGCCCATTATGCAACCCCTGTACGTCAAACTCCCCGCTTTGCAAAGCCCGGCTTACCCGGTGAAGAATTTGAAGTTACTCTTGAGCTGAAGCTGCTTGCGGATGTAGGTCTTGTAGGATTTCCGAATGTGGGTAAATCTACCCTTATTTCAGTAGTATCTCAGGCTAAGCCGGAAATTGCAAATTATCACTTTACCACAATTACTCCTGTGTTAGGCGTAGTTTCAATGGGTGAGGGAAGCAGTTTTGTAATGGCAGATATTCCCGGACTTATTGAGGGAGCTTGGCAGGGAGTAGGCTTAGGTCACCAGTTTTTACGTCACATAGAGCGATGCAGAATGTTAGTGCATATTGTTGATATAAGCGGCAGTGACGGACGTGATCCTTATGAGGACTTTAAAATAATAAACAACGAGCTTGTAAAGTTTAATCCCGACCTTGCAAAACGTCCTATGATTGTTGCAGGCAACAAATGTGATATGGCAACTGATGAGCAGATTGCTGACTACAAAAAATTCATCAACGATCAAGGCTATGACTTTTTTCCGATAATGGCGGCTATTCGCTATGACGTTGACCCATTGCTGAAAAAAATACAGGAAATGCTGTCAAAACTGCCTCCTATTGAGCGCTTTGAAGCAGAACCGGCTCCCGTAGTTACTGCTGAAGATTTTGACAACCACAGCGTAACAATCAAAAAGGAGGACGGAATATATGTTGTAGAGGCAAAATGGCTTTATAATGTTATGCGTTCTGTTAACTTTGACGATTATGAAAGCCTAAACTATTTCCAGAATATTTTGCTTAATAACGGTGTAATAGACGCACTCCGTGATGCAGGAATTAACGAGGGCGACACCGTATCAATATATGATCTGGAATTTGATTTTGTGGAGTAGTGTGGCTATGGAACAATTTTTAGAAAATCAATGCAACCCAAAACAGCTTTCTCCTCAAACCTTAGCCTTTGTAGGGGACAGCGTATATGATTTGCTTGTACGTGAATACCTTGCAAAACAGGCAAACCGCCCTGTAGGCGAGCTTAATAAGCTAAAGGTAAAGCTTGTAAATTGCAAGGCACAGGCTGGTTATGCACAGCTTTTGCTGTCGGATTTAACAGAAGAAGAGGTTGCAGTTTATAAACGTGGCAGAAATGCTACCACACAAAATACACCGAAAAATGCCAACGTAGCCGATTATCACAGTGCTACAGGACTTGAGGCGTTGTTCGGTTATCTGTACTTAAATAACGAGCTTCCACGTATAAAGGAGCTTTTTCATAAAATCCTATCTAATACATAATTCTAATATAGAATAATGAGGGTTTTATATGAAACAAAATATTAAGGATTACCTGATAATAACAGCAGGAGCATTTATATATTCCCTGTCGGTGGCAATATTCACTTCACCAAATAATATTGCCCCCGGTGGATTGACAGGTATTGCAACAATGCTGAATTATCTGTTTTCCTTACCTATCGGCACTTTCATATTAGTTATGAATGTGCCGCTTTTGTTTTGGGGATATAAAACCTTTGGCAAAGGCTTTTTTGCAAAAACTATAGCAGGAACCGTTCTTGTATCCCTGTTTATTGATATTATAACTCCTTTGGTAACACCCTACAGAGGAGATATAATGCTTGCATCAATATTCGGCGGAATGTTAAACGGCATAGGAATAGCGCTGATTTTCAGCAGAGGCGGTTCAACAGGGGGAACGGATGTTATTGCAACCTCAATTCACAAAGCCCACCCTCATATTTCAATAGGTTCAATTATATTAATCTCAGATGCTGTAATAATAATCGTGGCTGCATTTGTGTATAAAAGCATAGAATCTGCCCTATATGCGGTAATCGCAATTTTTGTAAGCACAAAGCTAATCGACACCATAACCTACGGAACATCAAGAAATAACGGAAAGCTTATGCTGATAATCACAAGCTCTTATAAAGAAATAGTGGAAAGCCTTTTAACGAAAATTCCAAGGGGCGTTACTATGATTGACGCAAAGGGCGGTTACAGTGGTAAGGACAAAAAGCTATTAATCTGTGCTTTACGGCCAAACCAGGTGTTCAGAGCTAACACAATCGCAAAATCAATAGATCCTGACGCTTTTATAATAATCACCACAGCAAACACCATAAACGGCGCAGGCTTTGTAAATAAGCATAATATATAGAAATAATAGTTTAAATTCTGTCATATTT
>CAMFQG010000070.1 GCA_945980035.1 uncultured Clostridia bacterium | reverse complement strand
GTATTATTTATATATTGAATTTATGGGATTAAAATGTTAAAATTAGTACTGATTACAGCAATAAATACAACAGGGCAAGTAACACAGTGGGATCGCAATCCTCGTTCATAAGCAACACAAGCAACAGCAATATCAGGCTTTGCTCCTTGTTTTTGAGAAGCATATCGAGAAAATTTGAGCTTTTATTATGTGTGGTAATCTCCGTTTTTGATGTGTTTTTCTCCTGCGGTACGTCCTGTGGAGCTTGCGGTGGTCTGTTTTGTTTATTAGATTTACCGGGACTTGCGGAGTAACTGTTCATCTGTTGTGCTCTTTTCAGAGCCTCCCTTGTTATGGAATCTATTTCTGCCAACGTGATTCCTCCTAAAATAAGTTTAGATCAACAAGTCCGCTTTCCCTAAGCAACGGTATCAGCTTCATAAACTGCAACATTTTTTTTGCAGTATCAAGCTTTGCACGTTTTTCTTCGCTTAGAAAAGGACGCAGTGCCGAAAGCAACCTTGTGGTATCGTCTTCCTGACGTAACTGATTAAAGAGGGGCATAATCTGAGTTAGTTTTGAAATCATTTCATTAGAAATAGTGTTGTTATTATTTTCAACCTTAGGCGGTGGCTCGCTGTTGGAGCCACTGCCTAAGCCTAACATTTTTCCAAGACTTTGAACCTGATTCATAGCCTCAGGGTCCGACATAATCTTTGAAATAGCCTCTTGAATATTATCCATTATTCATCAGCTTCTTCATCAAAGCCTTTGCAGCAGGAGAGTTTAAAATCTCTTTTGTTTTTTCAGGGTCCGACAACACCTCTTTAAGCTTTTGAGATTGTTTATCGTCAAGATTTCCAAGCATCTGTTCTACCTTTGCTTTGCTTTCTTTATTTTTATTTCCCTTATCCATTCCGTCAAAGGCAGACATCAGCTTTTGTATATCGTTGTTATTCATAATACCACCTCGCTATATACTATGCAGAGGAAAAATATATATGATAGGAGTTATTTATGAAAATTCTTGTAACCTCCGATTCTCACGGAAATATACGCAACCTGCAAAAAACAGTGAATCAATACGGCGTAAATGCCGACGTTGTGGTTTTCTGCGGAGACGGTCCAAGAGGAGATGCAATGTGGCTTAAAGAAAACTGTGTTAACAGCACTGTAGTTGCCGTAAGAGGCAACTGCGACTTCGGCAACTGTGAGCTTAAAGACGTTGAAATGTTTAACGTGGCAGGTAAGAATATAATGGTGACCCACGGTCATTTGTATTCTGCAAAGTTTGGACTTGAAAACCTGTCCTATGCAGGTGAAGAGAGAAATGCAGACATTGTCTTCTTTGGACACACCCATATCCCAACCGACCAAACTATAGGGAACGTAAGGCTCATTAATCCCGGCTCCTGCAGTTACTTTGATCCAACCTGCTGTGTCGTGGAAATTGATGACAAGGGAAATGTATTGGTAAATCATTTAAAAGTTCCCAAGTAAAAAAATAACTGTAGATATTTTTTGATAAATATGTTAGAATAAAAAGGATTATGGAGGTGAGGTTATGAATTTTATCGGTTTTCAGGGAAATGAACGGTTAAAGGAGTCTCTAAATTCCATTGAAAAGCAAAATCGTATGCCTCACGTAATAATCATAAACGGCGGTACTGAGGAAAGCAGACAGGAGCTGAGCATACACCTTGCTATGTGGGCGGTTTGCAACAGCGACGGCGAAAAGCCCTGCGGAGAATGTAAAAACTGTATAAACGCAAAGGCTAAGGCTCACAGCGATGTTTATTTTGCCAAAGGAGAGGGTAAAACGAACATCTACAATAAGGACGAGATAAACAGAATTATCCGTGACGCATCCATAAAGCCAAATCAGGCGGACACAAAGGTTTATGTGCTCAGTGAATGTGACAGACGTTTTCCTGTAATTTCACAAAATGTATTTTTAAAAACCCTTGAGGAACCTCCCCAGGACGTGTTGTTTATACTGACCTGTGAAAACAGCAAAGTGTTGCTGTCAACAATACTTTCCAGAGCTACTGTGTTTACCCTTGAAAGCAAGACTGAAATAAATCAGGAACTTATGGATATTGCAAAGGAAATTACTTTAGGCATTATTTCAAAGTCGGAAATACAGCTTTTAAAGGCAACCTACAGGTTAAGCGACAGGGAGTCTTCCTTAGAGATACTGTCATACGTTGTGTTGCTGTTAAGGGACGGCTTGTGTGTTTCTGTAGGTGCCGGTGCGGATACAGACGAGGATATTGCATACAGACTTTCCAAAAAGCTGAGAAAAACACAGTATTTGAAATTAATAGAAATAACTGAGGACGCACAAAGAAAGATAACTCAAAACGTAAGCCTGAAGCTTATCGGAACTTGGTTGTGCGCAGAATACAGGAGGATTACATGGCAGAGGTAATTGGCGTTAGATTTAAAGAGGTAGGCAAGGTTTATTACTTTGACCCTAAGGATATAGAATTGAACGTAGGGGATATGGTTATCGTTGAAACCGCCAGAGGAATCGAGTGCGGTCAGGTAGCAATCCCTAACAAAAATGTTGACGATGAGGAGATTGTTCATCCTTTAAAGCCTTTAATCCGCAAGGCTACCGACAACGACCTCGCTCACGTTGAGGAGAACAAGAAACGTCAGAAAGAGGCTTTTAAAATCTGTGAAAAGAAGATTGCCGAGCATAATCTTGATATGAATCTTGTTGAGGTTGAATACACCTTTGACAACAACAAAATTCTGTTTTACTTTACAGCCGACGGCAGAGTTGACTTCAGAAACTTGGTAAAGGATTTGGCGTCTGTTTTCAGAACAAGAATAGAGCTAAGACAGATAGGCGTACGTGACGAGGCTAAAATGCTGGGCGGATTGGGAATTTGCGGAAGACCTTTCTGCTGCCACAGCTTTTTGGGAGATTTCCAGCCTGTTTCAATTAAAATGGCTAAGGAACAGGGACTTTCACTGTCACCTGTTAAAATTTCCGGAACCTGTGGCAGGCTTATGTGCTGTCTGAAGTACGAGCAGAACGCATATACCGACCTTTTAAAGCATACACCTAAGGTTGGAGCTATAGTAAAAACTCCTAACGGAAAGGGACTTGTTGTTGAGAATAACCTTATTGCAGGAACACTAAAGGTTAAGCTTGATTCTGCTCCTGAGGACGCGGCTCCCACAGCCTTTACGGTTAAGGATGTGCGAATTTTAAAAGACGGATATATCAAAATGGATAAGAAAGAAATAGAAGATTTAAAGCATTTGGAAGAATAATTTTTTATTTTATTTCATATAACACTTGCATTTTTTTAAAAATGTGGTAGAATTATATCATCAAATAAAGGAGGTGTTCATCCCATGGCATACGCTATCAGTGACGATTGTATCATGTGCGGTGCTTGCGCCGATGAGTGCCCTGTAAGTGCTATTTCAGAAGGCGACGGCAAATACGTTATCGATGCAGATGCTTGTGTTGATTGCGGAACTTGTGCAGATTGCTGCCCGGTTAGCGCACCACAGGAAGCATAATAAACGGATACATACAAAGCAGCAGGTAAAAAAACCTGCTGCTTTTTGTTTCCCGAAAATCTATACTATTATAAAACACGGTCGGATAGACAGTTCTGTTAGCAGAACTGTCTATCCGACCGAAAATTTTCCATTTTCCATTTGAAAAAGCTCCAACGGAGCTTTTTCAGTATATTCCCTGAACAGTAACTTCACCTGAATTTACCGTAACGATTGTGCCGTTTGACAGCATAACCTCAAGCTCACCGCTGTTGCTTATGGATACTGCCATTCCGGTAATATTTCGACTGCCACGAGTAAATGTAACCTGCCTGCCGATTGTTGCACAATGGTCTGTATAATCCTTCAGCACAGAACCTGAAAGCCTGTAATTGTTTTCAAATAATACTTTTTCAAGGTTTGTTATTACACCTGCAAGGAATTTATTTTTGTCAATGTGACGTCCTGTTTCCAGGAGAATTGACGTAGCCTTGTGGGCAATTTCCTCCGGGAATACAGTATGCTCTACATTAATTCCTATACCTATTACAACATAGTCAACTCTGTCAAATTCAGCGGACATTTCCGTCAGTATTCCCACAAGCTTTTTTCTGCCGACGATAACATCGTTTGGCCACTTGATTTTGCTGTCTAACATACAAAATTCGTTTATAGCCTTGCACACTGCAAGCCCTGTTAATGGAGTAATTGAACTGACCTCAACAGGTGAAAGCTCAGGTCTTAACAATATAGAAAAAGCAATTCCGTCATCCTTTTTTGTCTGCCATACTCTGCCTAAACGTCCCTTGCCGGCAGTCTGTTCACGAGCAACGATTATCGTGCCGTGTTCCTCACCCTTTGAGCCTAACTTTTTCAGGTAATCGTTAGTGGAGGTAACGCTGTCAAGCACCTTGATTTTTTTACCCAATATATCAGTTTTCAGGTTGTATTTAATAAGCTCTTCGTTTAAAACATTAGGACATTTTTTTAGTAAATATCCCTTGTTTGTAACGGACTCAATCTCATAGCCTTTGTTTCTCAGTGACATTATTGACTTGTTTACAGCCTGTCTTGATACACTAAGCTTTTCTGAGATAGCCTGTCCGGAAATATAATTGTCGGCGTCTAATAATAGTTTTAAAATTTTTCCTTGCATAATATCGCCTGTTTCTATAAAAGATATGGGCGGATAAACCGCCCAAAATTTACTTTACTACTTTAAGTGCTTTTAAAATTCTGACAATAACAGGAGCCAGCACCATATTTACTCCCAGTTCAACTAAGAAATTTAATCCTGTCAGCATAAACAGAACGTAGAAAATAACGTCATTATCTCCTGCCCACGCAAAAAGGATAGGCCTAAAGAAAATTGAAAGACCTAACAGGAAGATACCTGTGTTTACAACCGGTGCTGCAATACCTGCAACTACTGTTGCTGCTATAGTGTTCTGTTTTCTGATTAGTCGGTAGAGCAAGCCGGACACATAGCCTGCGACAACGCCTTTCAGCATACAGACCAGAATGCACAGGAAAGGATTTGCATTCCATACCATGGCACCGCCCACGTCTGCACCGATAACGCACATAATAATTACAACAATGCTGAAAACTCCGCCCAAAATTGCTCCTACGTATTCGTCGAATACTGCAGCGCCGATAATAATGGGAATCAACGCAAGTGTAATTGAGAATGGCTTTGTGGGGAAGTATGTAGTAACAATTTGCAATACAACAATGATTGCAGCTAAAATACTTGTTCCCACAAGTTTGTAGATTTTGTTCTGTGTGTTTGTCATAAAATAACCTCCTGCTGTCGCCCCAAACGGGTGCAACGCAAATTTTATTTACAAAAGGCATATGCCTTTGTGTACACAACAAATATTTAATTGTTTCTGTTATAGATTGAAATTAATCCCTCTAAAACTAAGTCATCATTTATTATTATATCATTTTTACAATTTTTTGCAATAGTATTTGCAAGTCCCCCTGTTGCAATAATAAAGGGGTTGGTATTAGTTTCTTCTCTGAATAGCTCAATCATACCGTCTATGCTACAGGCTGTGCCTGCAACAATACCGCTTCTGATACAGTCCTCGGTGTTTGTGCCGATAACCTTTTTTGTGGCTTTTAACTCTATGCTGGGAAGCAACGCACCGTTGCTTGTAAGTGCGTCAAGTGAAATTGAAACGCCCGGCATAATCGCACCACCGCAGTAGCATTTGTTTTCATTCAGATAAACGATTGTGGTAGCCGTACCCATTCCTATAACAATGGCAGGACAGCTGTATTTTTCCTTAACTGCAACACACATTGCAACAATGTCCGAGCCTAAGGTTGAGGGGTTATCAATTCTTAAATCGAGTCCTGTTTTTACACCGGGACCTAAAATAACAGGCTTGCAGTTTGTAACCTTATGTATAGCTTTTTGCAGATTTTCCGTTACAGCAGGAACAACGCTTGAGATAATAGAGCCTTTTACGGCTTTAGCGTCAAAACCGTATATTTGGAATATAGTATAAAGCTCTACCGCAAATTCATCGTCGGTTTTTTTGCTGTCGGTAGAAAAACGTGTCTTTAAAATTTGTTTGTCATTTTCATATAGGGCAAACTTTATGTTTGTATTGCCAACGTCAACGCATAAAAGCATAACATCACCTCAAATTTCGCACATTAATTATAATACAAATAAAAAATACTTGCAACAGTTACATTAAAATTCTTTAATTGAAAAATGTGTAGAAAAAAGTGTGTTAATATAATAACGTATGTGAATGTACAGTAACAACAGGAGGAGTAATTATGAATAGCAGTGAAGTAACACAACTTAAGATTCTTGCTGCAAAGGCAAGATTAGGCGCGGTTATCGGTACTTTCCACGGAAAATCAGGCCATCCCGGCGGTTCTTTGTCAGCGGCAGATATTTTCACTTATCTGTATTTTAAGGAAATGAATGTTGATCCGGCAAATCCCCATATGGCAGACAGAGATCGTTTTGTACTTTCTAAGGGACATTGTTGCCCAAGCCTGTATGCAGTATTGGCACTAAAGGGTTACTTTGATTGGAGCGAGCTTGAAAAGCTCAGACATGTAGGTGCAATGCTACAGGGACATCCGGATATGAAAGGTACTCCGGGTATTGATATGAGCTCCGGTTCATTGGGACAAGGTATATCATCAGCTTGCGGTATGGCTTTAGCCGCAAAGCTTGACAATAAAGATTATAGAGTTTACACAGTTTTAGGCGACGGCGAAAGTCAGGAAGGTCAGGTTTGGGAGGCTGCAATGTTTGCTTCTCACAACAAGCTTGACAATCTTGTTGTTTTTGTTGACCAGAACGGACTTCAGATTGACGGACCTGTTCAGGAGGTTTGCGGTATCGAGCCTTTAGATAAAAAGTTTGAGGCTTTCGGTTTTGAGGTTATCAAGATTGACGGCCATAATTTTGAGGATATTGAAAACGCACTTAACAAGGCTAAAACTGTTAAGGGCAAGCCCACAGCTATCCTTGCAAAAACTGTAAAGGGCAAGGGCGTCAGCTTTATGGAAAATCAGGTTGGATGGCACGGAAAGGCTTGTAACGAAGAAGAGCTTGCTATCGCAACCAAGGAACTTCAGGAGCAGATTGAAAGATTGGAGGCTGAGCTATAATGGCAGATGTAATTTCAAAGGCAACCAGAGAGAGCTTTGGTATGGCTCTTTGCGAAATGGCAAAAACAAACAATGATATTGTAGTTTTAGACGCAGACTTAGCGGCAGCTACAAAGACTTCAATTTTTCAAAAGGAATTTCCTGAAAGATTTAAGGACTGCGGTATTGCTGAGGGAAATATGATGGGTGTTGCGGCAGGCTTGGCTGCAGCAGGCAAAATTCCTGTAGCCGCTTCATTTGCAATGTTCTCAACAGGACGTGCATATGAGCAGATTAGAAACTCTATCGCTTATCCACACCTTAATGTTAAAATCGCAGGTTCTCACGCAGGTATTTCTACAGGTGAGGACGGTGCTACTCACCAGTGCTTAGAGGATATTGCACTGATGCGTACTCTTCCGGGAATGACAGTTCTCAATCCTGCCGACCATTACGAAATGATTGAGGCTACTAAGGCTGCTATTGAGCACGAAGGTCCTGTATATATCCGTTTGGGACGTTTGGCTGTGGATAGCTTTAACGACCCTGCAACATACAAATTTGAGCTTGGCAAGGGTATTACATTACACGAGGGAAACGATGTTGCTGTTATTGCAACAGGCCTTTGCGTTAACGAGGCAAGAAAGGCTGTTGAAGCTCTTGAAAAAGAGGGCATCAACGCTCGCTTAATTAACATTCACACAATCAAACCTATCGACAGGGAAATCATAATCAAGGCTGCAAAGGAATGCGGTCAGATTATTACTGTTGAAGAGCATAATGTTATCGGCGGTCTGGCTGATGCTGTTTGTGAGGTTACAAGCAGTGAATGTCCTGTTAAGGTAACAAGAATCGGTGTTTATGACAGATTCGGTTACAGCGGTCCTGCTTGGGAGCTTCTTGAAAAGTTCGGCTTAACCGAAACAAATATCAAAAAGGTTATCACAGAAGTTGTAAAAGGCTGATTTAAGGATATAATATACACAGCTCCGTTTTTACGGGGCTGTATTTATATAAGTATAAGGAGTATTGAAATGGTAAAAGTATTAATAACTGAGGATTTTGAAGAAAAAGTAATAAACAGCAAAAAGCCTGTTTTAGTCGATTTTTGGGCAAGCTGGTGCGGACCTTGCAGAATGTTAGCTCCTATAGTTGAGAAGCTGAGCAACGAAATGCCTGACAAATTCGACTTCTACAAGGTGAATGTTGATGAAGAAAATGGCCTTGCAGCACAGTTCGGAATTATGAGTATTCCAACCCTGATAGTTTTCAAAAACGGCGAAATCGCAGAACAGTCTGTAGGTGTAAAGGGTGAAAATGAGCTTAGGGATATGTTGCTCAGGTACGCACAATGAGAGATTTAGTGATAATAGGAAGCGGTCCGGCAGGACTTAGCGCCGCTGTGTACGCTTCAAATGCCTGTATGGATTTCGTTGTAATTGAAAAATATCCCATGTCAGGCGGTCAGATTCTGAACACTGAAGAAGTGAATAATTATCTGGGCTTTGAAAGTGCAGACGGATTTACCTTAGGACAGACCTTTAGAAATCATGCGGAAAAATCCGGGGCAACCTTTATCAACGATGAGGTAGTAGCCATAAGCAAAAAGGAAAACTGCTTTGAAATAAATTGTCACAACGAAACGTACCTGTCAAAGGCGGTAATTGTGGCAACAGGAGTTACACGTAAACAGCTTCAGGTAAAGGGCGAAACAGAATTTGCCGGAAAAGGCGTAAGCTATTGTGCAACCTGTGACGGAAACTTTTTCAGAAATAAAGTTGTTGCAGTTGTCGGCGGCGGTGATGTTGCCTGTGAGGATGCATTGTATCTTGCAAATGTTTGCGAAAAGGTGTATCTTATCCACCGCAGAGATACGCTAAGAGCCGCAAGGTATCTGCAAAACAGAGTATTTGACAATGAAAAAATTGAGTTTGTGCCAAATGCAAATGTTGTTGAAATAAAGGGCGGTGCTACTGTTGAAAGCATATCTCTTGACGACGGAACTGAGCTTCAGATAAACGGTATATTTATTGCAGTGGGCGTTAAACCTGATACTGATTTTGTGAAAGCATTGGCTGATTTAGATGAACAGGGATTTATAGTTGCAGATGAAAGCTGTAAAACCTCTATGGACGGAATGTTTGTGGCTGGGGATATTCGCACAAAACCCTTGCGTCAGATTTCTACCGCAGTTGCAGACGGTGCAAATGCTGTAAAATCAGCAGAAGATTATTTTAACAGAAACGATTCCTAAATTTAGTATAGAAAAACCCTTTGAAGTGTAGTTTGTTTATTG
>CAMFQG010000069.1 GCA_945980035.1 uncultured Clostridia bacterium | reverse complement strand
GCTATGAACGCTTGCAACGGAAATTTCTACTCACACACCTCATGCGAGGTGTGACTATGTCAGGCGGCTATGAACGCTTGCAACGGAAATTTCTACTCACACACCTCATGCGAGGTGTGACCCGTTAATCGGTGTTATTAGTGCAAAATCTTCAATTTCTACTCACACACCTCATGCGAGGTGTGACTCTTCCATATCTTCATAAACTTCTTTCATATCATATTTCTACTCACACACCTCATGCGAGGTGTGACCTGTAATTCTTCAATTTTAATAGTTTTTAATGTATTTCTACTCACACACCTCATGCGAGGTGTGACATACAATATAAATGTAATAATTAGTATAAATAATATTTCTACTCACACACCTCATGCGAGGTGTGACTTGCATTTACAATATCATCAAAAACCTTAATTATTTCTACTCACACACCTCATGCGAGGTGTGACGTTATCAACCTCCACCTGCAGTTCTGTGGCAGTTACATTTCTACTCACACACCTCATGCGAGGTGTGACAGGCTGTCTGTAATCTCCTCAACCGAGGTAATCATTTCTACTCACACACCTCATGCGAGGTGTGACGCATGAAGCACACGGATAGTCTTGTTTTTCTTGAATTTCTACTCACACACCTCATGCGAGGTGTGACCAATAATGTCAAGTGGTATATCCTTGCCTTGACATTTCTACTCACACACCTCATGCGAGGTGTGACCACGGTATAAGTTCTTTAATAGTTTTAACCAAAATACATTTCTACTCACACACCTCATGCGAGGTGTGACATCTTTAGGTTATGATTTTCTGTAATTATAAAGATTTCTACTCACACACCTCATGCGAGGTGTGACTCCGGAACTATATACACAGTTTAGGATTTTTGTAATTTCTACTCACACACCTCATGCGAGGTGTGACGGATGATTTCCAAAGGTATATCCTTGCCTTGACATTTCTACTCACACACCTCATGCGAGGTGTGACAAATCATCCAGCGTTGGTTGAAAGATGATAATTGATTTCTACTCACACACCTCATGCGAGGTGTGACAATGATTTCGGCTTTTCTTATATAATCCTGTTCATTTCTACTCACACACCTCATGCGAGGTGTGACCCTTTTATATTCGTTATAGCCACTTTTTTTATCGATTTCTACTCACACACCTCATGCGAGGTGTGACACCTCACTTATTTCATCTTATTTTGGTGTACGAATTTCTACTCACACACCTCATGCGAGGTGTGACCCTGCTGTTTTTGCCTTCGATATCATTTCATTGCATTTCTACTCACACACCTCATGCGAGGTGTGACTAGTTGCTACACAGTCACAGAGTTTTCCGGAAATTTCTACTCACACACCTCATGCGAGGTGTGACCAGCGAGGACGGAAAGTTTGGCGGTTGTGTTGCATTTCTACTCACACACCTCATGCGAGGTGTGACTCGGTGTACTACCATCCTTGCATATTTCATTTACGGATTTCTACTCACACACCTCATGCGAGGTGTGACTTGTTGGGCTATACAGGGATTTGTTAATTATTGGATTTCTACTCACACACCTCATGCGAGGTGTGACATAAATAATTACATAATATAATCTACCTTAATAAATTTCTACTCACACACCTCATGCGAGGTGTGACCGTCAACCTTGCCTTCTTTTGAATTGATAACTTCATTTCTACTCACACACCTCATGCGAGGTGTGACAGCAAGATATAGTAGCATTTCCCATCACACCCACAACATAAGGCGGACAAATATAATGTATTGCTTTATATCATATAAAATACAGCAATATTTTTAAATTTTTTCTGCGAACTCATGTATATTTTCAAATCATTATAGGTTCGCACTTATAGAATTATTACCCCTTCAGGGTCATACGTAGTTTTTGCGCCAATATGTTCAACTCTTTTGTGCCAATTATTCCCAAGGTAATAAAATCGCAAACTATCTTTTTCGGAGTCCATCAAATCAATTAATTTGCTTTTTAATTTCAAAAATGAAGAATAGTCCAAGTCGGCTTCAAACACAGAGTTTTGAACTCTTTGTGCATGATTCTGACATTCCTTTGCAATTTTCCTCAAGCGTTTTTTGCCATTTGGATCAGAAGTTGAAACATCGTAGCTTATTATTACCATCAAACAAATCACCTACTTTAATAAAAAGCAAGGATACTCGTTTATATCTCCTCGTATAAATTTACTCAAAAGATTACTTTGAACATAAGGTATTAGTCCAAATGGTATTTTTTGATTAAGGTATGGATGTCTATAATCAGTACGTTTTTTCTCTTGCCATTTGGTAATTACCTTTTTCCTTCCGCCGTCATTAAGCCAAACTGCTCCTGAAATCTGCTTCTCAAAATCTTTTTCATTTAAAATTTGAAGATTTATTAATGTAAGCACAAACCTTTCAACAAGACATCTTGTTTCTTCTACCAAATCACACGCAAGAGAGCTTCTTCCGCTTCTAAGGGTATGATAAAATCCAATATAGCTATCCAACCCAACTGTCTCAAGTGCCGCTGCGTACTCATTGGTAAACAACGTATATACAAATGACAACAATGCATTTACAGGATCTAAAGGCGGACGTTTATTTCTATATGAAAAAGTAAACCCCGTTTTCTTATTTGTAATTAACTTGTTAAATATCGAAAAATAAGCCTTGGCACAATTACCTTCAATGCCCAGAGCCTGTTCGGTAGAATCAGAAACGTATATGTCTTCAATCCCTTTTTTCAGTGTTGTTATTACTTTTTGTATATCTTCATCATTACGCAAATCAGAATTATCATGTAATGTACGCTTTATGTTTTGAATACAATTACTGAATTTAGCAGCCAATGTATTTTTCATTAAAAACATACCTTTATCCCTGAACACATCAATTTGGGCTACACGTAAAAATACATTTCCTTTTGTTTCTCCACATACTTTTGCAAGGAACTTTCCATATGGTGACATAAAGTTAATCGGTATGCAGTTGCTTACACATTTTCCCATTAGTGCAGGAGAACACCCAAGATAATTAAAGCAAACTATGTTTTCAATATTATCAAAGGGAACTCTGAATTTTTGTTCATCATCAATTCTGCAAACAAGATTCTCACCGTCAAGAGAAAGGTATGCTGATTCATTTGTAATATATATAGTATTTAATAGCTTTCTCATATATCTAACTCCTGCAACAACTTAATACCATCTCTGACATTAAAAAGCCTCTTGGCAGTGGGCATACATATATCCTTCATTGAGCATCCGCTACACATCTGATTTTTCCGTATTTCAGGTATTCTCCCAATTTGTAAATAATTGCGAATTTCTGATATAACCCTTTTTAAATCTGTATCATAATCAGTAAAATTTTCCTTCAGCGGTAGTTTTATTCTTTTTTTGACATCCGCATAATAAATTACAGCATTACAATCACAATTAAAAACGTAATCAACACAAATTTTTTGAGCAAACACCTGCATAACATCATCATAATTAAAATCCTTATCTTTTGGCTTGGTAGGTTTATACTCAACTATGCAATAATTACTATCCTGCACTTCTATACAATCGGTAACCCCATATAGATTATATTCAGGAGAATCATTATATACAGATACCGATGTATATGAAGTTTTACCTCGAGATGAATAGGATTCATTTGAATTATGTACCCTTTTATGTATAAGATTTGCTTTTGTAACAAACAAATTTTCAGCCCACGCACAATCTATTTCCAACAATCCCCAACGATGGGGACAATAAAGGTAGTGTTGGATTTGTCTTATCGAAACGCTTTGATTTATCATATTTTGCTGATAAGCTCTACATCTTTCGGAATATCATCCTCAACTGTAATGGAATAATCTTCAAAGTTTCTTGGAGGCTCTGAAACAGCATTAACTTTTATCTTATCAAAAAGTATATGGGAAGGACAATTTCCAAGAACATTACTGTGCCTAAAAACATACAGCTTTCTCATACACATTTTACCTCTTGCTGCACTATGGTCGTTTTCAAACATATTGATTATTGCCGTCCAAAGCAATTCAACATCTTCTTCAGTAAGATCCGTAACACTGTTGGCAAGAGCCGCCGAAACATATCCCTCTGCTCTGTATAGAGCATATGGTATAATGCTTTTCTTACCCATTTCTGTAGTACCTGTTTCCATACGATCTTCTGTAGTACGAGCTTGTCGTGTTATGGTTATATCCTGAATATTAATTGGAGATATGCTTCTTGCAAAATTAATTTGAACCGGACCCCTTACGATACCGCAGGGATCATCGCCGGTTGACATTACTGCACCAAAGGTTCTGACGTCATAATAATTTCTGCACATATAATCACGAGCTGTTTTTACATCTTCTGAATTTTTGCCCTTTTGTTTAGTTTTGAGTCCCTCTTCTTCATAAGCAGCAGTGAATTTTGAATTTAGTGAACGGTCAGCCTTTACAAGAATATTAAAGGCTTTGTCGTTGCTTACTTCGCCTTCTTTGCAAAGCTCAACAAAATTTCTGATTTTACGTTTAAGGCAAACGTCAGTAATAATACCATAACCTGTTTCTGCATCTATTCTGGGTGTATTTCCTGCATCCGGATCCCCGTTCGGATTACCGTTTTCTACATCGAAAATCATTACAAAATCATATCTGTTATTAAGTGCCATAATTATTTATCCTCCTGAATTATAGTGTCATTTGTAGTATTTTTTTCAAAAAAACTTTGATACTGTTGATAGTATCCAATCATAAATCTGCCCTGATCCTCAAGTCTGAAGTTATCCGGAAATTCTCCGTTAATACCACTGATGATTTCCTGAATAAGCTTACTGTAATAAATATTTTCCTTTTCACTGATTTTCTTTAGGTGATTTTGAGCAAGAGTAATCAGTTTTGGAAAAACAAGTACCGGCTTTGAAGAAGCAGAAGCAAAATATGAATCCTTGATTGTTCTGTTCAGCGAATTGTCTGAAGCCGCCTGCTGAAGCTTTTCAAGTACAGCAAAAAGTCTGCCGCAAAGGTAAGCTTGATTTAAATTTGTTTTGTCCAGTGACAATGTAATTTCCTCCTTTTTGTTTTTTAATCTTAAGTTTCTATTTATACAGGCTTTTATAACACCTGTTCTAACCTTGTTGTTTGGAGCATTTTTCCCTTCAATATTAATATCTGTTTTTAATCTTCTGATTATTGTTGACAAAAGATAATCCGGATACTTCGTTCCGTAAATTATAGAATTAAAAATTGAGCTGAAAAGCGATACATCAATTTCTTCGTTGTTGGATTTTGGAGAAATAAGTTCTCTCCTGATTTGCCAAATTGACACCGGTTTATTTTCTTTGCCGATTTGCATATCTTTCTGATGCTGTGCAATATTCAAAAGAATATCTCCAAATTTTCTCTTGTAAATAAATTTAATGGCAATTCTTGATGTATTCGGCTTTAAACCTACTATGTAAAAATCAACATTAGTATCAATATTTTCCAAGAGAGCAATATCTGCAAGTGCATTTACTGCTTTGCCGTTAGTGGCTCCCTCAATAACCGATTGTAGCATCTTATCGGTATCTTCAGCATTTAATTTATCGGTTTGACTATTAAACAAAAACAAAGACATAATATCTGAGCAAAGTTCATTTTTGATACCACCGTCTGCCCAATAAAGAATATGAATATCATCAATTACACTATGATGGTTTTTGTTATCAATTAGATAATTAAGGGCTTCTGTGTATTTTTTCATAGCCGACACTGAAATGTTACTATTAAATGCCTTTTCTTTTCCATAAGAACATCCTGCGGTGGTTTTATGCCCCACCAAAACAGAGCCCATAGAGTACATACCCTTTACTTTGTTGTGTAATTCTGCAATCGGTTCGACTTCTCCGCTTACTGCACATTCAGATTTATAGACACTGTCATCATTAGAATTTAAGCTTGCGTAATATTCATCCCATTTTTGCAACAATGCAGAATCCTCGTGAAGCAATACATCGGGGTGTCCCTCTATACAAAATGCAAAACCTGAATTACTGTAATTGCCTACAGCTCTCAGTAATTCGTTTTCAAGCTCATTTTCAGGTATCCAACTGTTTATAAATGCTCTGTAAGCATTTACAATAGGGGAGTCAATATTCTCAATAAATTCAAGATTTCTATTAACAAAATCCTCGTGAGATTTAGCGAATTTTTCACTGCCTGTTACTAATTCGCTTTTCTTTTGCTCTAAACCAAAAATATAGGCAGGTCTGTGTTCAGCTATGTTAGCTCTTATACCTGAAAATTGAGGCAATCTGGGCATAATTAATTGACGAGGTACTTTTTTGATTTTTACTTTTTCCTTTTTATCTTTTTCGCTTATTTCAAGCTGATAATCGATAATCGATGATATTTTTCCATTAGGAGTTAAGCTTACAAGATAATGAGTCTTTACATAGTCATATCCATCTTTGAGAACCTTTCCCTCTGAAGCAAGTATATCATAGTACCTACATAACGCACTTATCAGCATTTCATCACCTTCCTATAGGTTTCAACATCAATTATTCCGTTAATCATGTGAGGACGATAATATTGTGTTGATGCCAAATCTGAAAATTTGGGATTTTCCCAGTTGTTATTCAGCGGAATTCCCTTATCCTTAAACTCAACCTTATAACTCATAAAACCAAAATCAACATCACCCATACTGATGATTTCATCGCTGATTTGAGAATAATCAAACTCTTCGACAAGCTCAAGTTTTTTTACAGGAAATTCACTGCATCCTAAACAGGGAGTTCTGAAGCATTGTCCGTTTTCAATTCTTCTTTTTATAATATTGTAATGCTTTTTTTCAGAATCACCCTCTCGTTCACTTTTTAACCCGGTCAATTCAAAATGAAACTCAATTCCGTATAGAACATCTTTTAAAATCATAGACGCTCTTTGAGTTCTTTCTTCCTGAGTGAATATTTCAGGAGATTTCCCCTTATCACTCATTTGACTCTTAACATTGGAATATTTGATTTTGTCTTTCACCTCGTTCCTGCGTATATTGATAAACTTAATTGGGTTAAACACTATTATTTTATCAACAACATATTTAATGGCAGGTTTCCAATACACACTTTTCAACATTCCCTCAAGGGCTCCCGGCACCGGCACGTCATAGCTTACCCTTTCCAACTTCATTTCAGGTCTTGTAAAGAGAGCGTAATCACCCTCTACCATAACTTTAAATCCGTAACTCATATTTCCTCCTTGTCTAAGATTTATATAAAATAATCAGATGCCTCAAATATTACACCTGTATTTTTATCATAATAATCATCATTTGTCAGAATCCATATTCCACTGCCATAATCGTCAACTGCACCTTGCTTTTTCAAATCTTCAAGCTCATATGGATATACGGTGCAAGTATATTTTTGTAATTTCCTGTGGCTGACAGGCTGTCCCATCTCAATAAGTTTGCAGAGTGCTTTACAATCATCATCCTGCTGAACAACAAGAGAAATCGCACTGTTGTCTATAAGATTAAACTCTTGTGCATAACTGCTAAAGGGAATAGTATCTAAACTATGACATTGGGAAGATATTGCTTTGCTTTTTATTGTGCCTTTTATGAAATTATAATAATTCATATAATATTCTGATATACTTTCGGTGCAGGAAATATCAGAGTATTTATCAATTAGTCCTTTGGTAAACTCCTCCTTTATATTGTTTGACAAAGTTTGTTTCTCTAAGGAAAAGATATATGTTTTTGCATTATCTCTTTTGCCCTCACGATTACATCTACCGCCGGCTTGCAATATGCTGTCCAGTCCGGTAAGTTCACGGTAAACGCAATAAAAATCTAAATCTACACCGGCCTCAATAAGAGAAGTAGAAATCACAGTTATTCTTCTATTCTGAGGAACATTTTCAAGATTTGGATAATCAATTTCAAGCTGTGTTAATTCACTTTTAATTTTATCAATTACCTTTTTTCTATGGTCGGATGTCATATATGTTGAAAGGTGGTAAACATTACCTGACAACATATTATACAATTTCAATGCAGTCTTTCTTTTGTTTACAATAATTAAAGAAGTGGGCTTTTCAAATGTACTTTCAATCAACTTACTGTCACTTATTGTTCCTAAATTCACAAAACTACACTTGTTAAATCTATCAAACTCAGAAGTATTCTCTATAAGATTAGTGATATTACTGCTTTTTAATGAAAACTGCTGTATTAAATCACAGAAATTCGGCATTGTAGCCGAAAGGAAAACCGCTTCGCTGTTAAGGTATTTTGTTATATATGAAATACATCTAAGGCAAGGAGCCAAATATTCTGCAGGCATTAAATGTGCTTCATCAAAAATCAGGATACTGTCAGCCATATTATGAAGTTTTCTTAGTTTTCCTCGCTTATTTGCATACACCGATTCAAAGAATTGTACCGTTGTAGTAATTATAATCTGTGAATTCCAATTTTCGGCTGACTTTATAATTATTTTTCTATAATCTTCATCAACATAATCATCATAAGAAAATGAAGATTGATGTCTTAGTATATTTGCCGAATCACCAAACAGTTTTTCAAATTCCTCAGCCGTCTGATCAATAATGCTATTGTAAGGAATGATATAAATAATTCTTCTTTTCTTTAATTTTATTGCGCGTTCAAGAGCAAATTTCATACTGCACAGAGTTTTTCCGCTTCCTGTGGGCATATTCATCAAATAAATTTCCGAGTCAATGTGTGCTTTATCATAAACCTGCTGTTGTATTACAGACCGAGCCTTTTGTAACTGAGTTATACACTGAAATTTTTTAAGGCATTTGTTAATCTTATCTAAACATTCTGCAAAATTCGATTTAAGCTCTTCGTTTGAGATATGTGAGCAAAACTCAGAAGTATCATTTGAATCTGCATCTGTAATACAAGAAAACAAATACCTTGTAGCAAACGCAAACTTTTCTATTAAATCTTCTTTATTGGTACAATCCAATAGCAACCAATTTTGGAATTGGTCAGAATCGCATTTTGGAATAACAATTTCCTCTTTATAGCAAGAATAGTTCTCTGTAGTTTTTTTCATTCTTCCGTACAATGTAGGCATATCGGCAGAATCAAGTTTGTTTCCGCCGTCCGGTATTCCCGTATGGTGTCCGGCTATACAGTATTCCATAATTAGTGAACACACATCACTGTATATTTTTGATACCTCAATCGCTCCGCATATAGAATGATCTATTGTCGCGGTGCTTTTGTGATTGATTCTATCCTGGAACGACATTTGATACTTTCCTATATCGTGTAAAAGACCGGTTATGTATGCAATATCTTTTAATTGTGAAATTGAATACGATCTGCTGAGAATAGCTGTATTTTCACAATGTTGTTTTACGCTTTGTATTTGATTTTCCTCGTTAATATGGGCTATATACACAGGCTCACCT